>JAYSZV010000274.1:0-2714 GCA_043737875.1 Candidatus Lloydbacteria bacterium | reverse complement strand
CTTCATTGCGAAAAATACGTCCAATCTCAAACACTTTGTTGTAGCCTGCGACCATGAGACGCTTCTGCCAAAGCTCTCCGCACGAGATGCGCAAGAATACATCGATATCAAGTGCATTGTGATGCGTCGCAAATGGCTTGGCGTCGGCACCCCCAGTCGTATTCTCAATGACGGGTGTTTCCACCTCTAGGAATCCTTCCGCGAGCATGAATGAGCGAATTGCATTCCAAAATTTGGACTTCTTTACAAAAAGCTCACGTAATTCATCGTCGAGCATAATGTCGAGATAGCGCTTACGCATTTTTTCTTCAGGGTCCTGGAGTCCATGCCACTTTTCAGGAAGTGGGAGGAGCGACTTGGCACCCATCACCCAGCTATCTGCCAAGATACTTTCCTCACCGCGTTGAGTGACAAAGAGTTCCCCTGTAACAGAAATAAAATCCCCGATGTCGGCAACTGCTCCGAAGAGCTCCATGGGCGTATCTCCAAGTGTGTCTTTTTTGAATACCACCTGAAACGACGCAGTACCATCATTCAAGACAATAAACTGAATAGCACCTTGTCCGCGAATGGCCATGACGCGACCAGCAATGGAGAGTTTCTTTTTTGCAGGTTCGAGCACGGCAAACTGTGCGCGGATTTCGCCGAGTGCATAGTCGCGTGGAATCTTGTTGGGATATGGCAATAGACCTGCCTCTTTTAAAAGAGACAACTTCTTCAATCGCTCCGCTCTGATTTCTTCTATACCTGCCATAATAATTTATTCATTGTACAAGGTTTTCATAAATGAGCTAAATTCGAGGCGTGGAGAAAGCACCGAGCGACCTAAAATTCAGCGACCATAGGGAGTATGAATTTGGAAATCCCCTAGGGAGAAATCATATTCATATATGATGACCGAGCTGCAGAGGCTCCACAACAAAGAAGTTAGCCAGTTATGGAAATCTTACTTGATCTCGAGGATAGCGCACTTTTCTTCCCCACGTGGTGTAACACACATGAAATCCTCTCCTTTCTTTTTACCCATCATTGATTCACCGAGTGGTGATTTGTTTGAGATTTTGCCAGCTACAACATCGGACTCTTCAGAGCCTACGATGGTGTAGGTCTTGGTGTCCTTTCCACGACGAAGTGTAACGATAGAACCGATACCCACTGCATCCGTCTTGTGCTTGTTGCCCACAATAACTGCGTTCTTGAGAATCTCTTCCAATACAGAAATGCGTTCTTCAGCGCCGGCCTGCGCCTCGCGTGCAGAGTGATACTCAGCATTTTCTGAAAGGTCACCCAAGGCCTTCGCTGCTTCGAGCGCTTCGGCGATTTCCTTTCGGCGTACATGGGTCAAAAAATCAAGTTCCTGGCTTAGTTCATCATGCTTCTCCTTACTGAGATATTCTTTTTGTATGTCCATAAGACCACCAATATAGCACGGCTTCCTTGCATCGGCAATCATGATTTTATGCCTACCCCATATGCATATTTTGACAAGAAAAGCGCAAGAAAAAACAGCTGGTTTCCCAGCTGTTCAAAATCATGACTTATTTAGCCACGGCGCAATCGAGCGCCACCAGCCAAAAGTTCACCACCATACGGATCGATGTACTTGACGATGTCGTCCAAATACACAATATCGTTCGCGAGTGCACCCAGCTGATGAGAGAGCTTATTGGCCCATGTCACGACGCGAAGCGAAAGCTCGAGCCCTTCATGTTTCACAAAGGGACGCAATGTCTCCACCATGCAGGCGAAATCCTTGTCGCCAGATGCCAGCACCAGTGTGGGCATACGATCCGCGTGCCCTACGTTGAGGTGGTCTAATACCACTCTCACGATTTCACTCATCACCACAGGATCGGCCTCTTTGTCTCCGAACATTTTGGAGACCGTGAAGCCGTGTTGCTCGGCATTACGCAGAGACGCACAGTGCTTGTGTGCATATTCTGTAGACACGCAGAGTACTGCACGGTCAATGCGAAGGTTTTTTCCTTTTGCACTCGTTGACAGCTTGGTACGCAGTTGAGCCCAATTGATGCGGCATGGGTTAAGCACTTGTCTACCGTTCTCGTCCCCCGTCGGATTTCTGGTCAGATTTGCCAAGTCAACGATAATTGCCACCGACGGTTCAACCTTAATACGAGGAATCTTCGTGGGCACAAGTCGAATTTCTGGCTCAATCGGTTTTACAAACGGTGGATTTTGCACCAAGGAGAGTCTTGCTGGCGCCGTCACTTTTGCGCGACGAACGGCAAGTTGCTCGACTACCTTCGGCTCAAATTTTGTAGGCATGAACACATATGCCGTAATTATTTTCCCTGTGTATCGTGGCTCGATGCATCCGATATCGACGAATGGCTTCAGTACTGATTTGACCAGTGCCCACGTCGTTTTATCAAACGCATCTTTGTCGAACCGCGGTGGGGACTTCGTGAGAGAATCCTCACTGAACGCCATAGCGGCGGTGAGCATGTTGTCCCAAATCTTGAAGATACCCGTAGTTGTCTGCATTTGTTGCATTTCAAATGCTTTGAAAACAGCACGTGCATTGGCGCACATTTCAGAATAATTTCTCATCACATATCTCCGATACGAGTTGATGAATTGTGAAAACAGTCAAATAACTGCTTACGATATTATATCATAAAATTGACTTTAATGCAATGGCAACGATGTATTCTCTTCTATCGCTTAATTGAGTGTCGTGGTACTTGTGGTAG
>JAYSZV010000273.1:0-2721 GCA_043737875.1 Candidatus Lloydbacteria bacterium | reverse complement strand
AGCACATCGTCGGATACGTAATTTTCCGAAGCGACAAGATTAATGACCGATGCTTCACGCTTCTCTTCTTGCGCAATCAGTTTTTGAATGTGTTTGTCTTTCATCAGTGCATTCTACCTGCTATTTATATTTTTTTCCAAGCACCGACCTTGAGATTGCCGAGTTCATTTTTTCCTGAGCGCACGCGCGTAAGCTTACTCACTGCGTTTCCCGTCTTCCCTGCCATGCGCCTGATCTGACGAGTCATACCCTGATGCAAGACGACGCGATAACGCTTACCCAATTCATGCACGAGGCTATCCGCCTTCGCAATACCATCAGGAAAACGCATACCCTTCAACCATTGCTCGAACTCATTTGCCGTAAGTCGCTCTGCGAATTCAACGAGATATTCTTTTTCAATTTCAAATTTAGGGTGTGTGCTTTTATAGAGCAAATCACCGTCATCGGTGAGCATGAGTAATCCGCCACTCTCCTTGTCGAGTCGTCCCACCGGTTTCAAGTGCTGCAATTCTGGTGGAAGGAGTTCCATAACCGTTGGCGCATCGGTTTCGTCACGCTTACGTGAAGACACAAACCCTATCGGCTTGTTCAGCATAATGGTCGTGCGTTCGGTGGTCTTTGGTACGACTGCATTACCCCCACGAGTGACCTTGTCAGCCTCTGTGACTTGGTCACCGAGTACGGCGCGCTTACCGTTGAGCCGTACTTTTCCTGCTTCGATTTCAGCATCGGCGGCGCGACGAGAAATACCCAGTGCTTGTGCTAAATAGAGGTTAATACGCATATGCACACACTCTACTCGGAAAAAGAAAAAAACGCCACAATGTGAGGCGTTAATAACAAAAGCGTGCACGTGCATCCCAAAGTGGAGGATACCGGTATTCGCCCCACACTTCTTTAGCGTGATCCATAATGAGGAGCGGGTGGTGCATCCACGCGACCTGTGAAGCTATCCAAAACCAATAGGCAAGTCGCGGGAGGGCGAGCTCGGGTGTCGCAAGACGCATGATTCGTGCGATGTGCTGGAGATGTGCGTAATGAGGGAGATCAGAAATTTCGCAGTCACCCTCAATTGGGATGTTGGTGATGCGTGGTATTTCACCCGCAAGCCTGATGGGGAGTGCGTGGTACCGTGACGGCGTACCCGTGGCCACCTTTGCCCCGCGCCCGAGTGCGAGTGCAATAGGAAAGCCGAATTCAATCATATGCCCGATAAGCGTTTCGATTGATTTGTCACACAGGCATTCAGCGAGCATCGTGAGCTCAGGCGGAGGAACAGTCCGTATCGAAAAATATATTTTTGGCACAATATCCTCACAAATTATCGGGGAGCACTTATTTCATCCTACTCAACGAGTCGGGATTTGGGAAGCAGGCGACACGCGACGAAATCACAAGGGTGCCCTGTGTTATACTCCCGTACGCGAAAAGAGTGTCTTGATAGTCTTGAGTGCGATTTTGATATCCAGTGCGACAGAGCGATTCTTGAGATAGTAGAGGTCATAGGCAAGTTTTTCTTTTGTTTCTTCAATAGTTTGCGGGGGTTTCTCGTGATGCACCTGCGCCCAGCCAGAAAGCCCGGGCTTGATGAGATGTCTCATGTTGTAGTACGGAATCTGATTATGATACATGTCGACGAGTGCTGGGAATTCTGGACGAGGACCAATAAGTGACAAATCTCCACAAAGCACATTCCACAATTGCGGTAATTCATCGATGCGAGAGATTCGCAACAGTTTACCCACACGGGTAATCTTATTCGCATTTGCATCGAGGGCCTTCCCGTCATCCATGATACTCATGGTGCGGAGTTTGTAGATGCGGAACGGTCGGTTCCCTTCTCCGACGCGTTTCGGTGCATAGAAAATTGCCCCACCGTCCTCAAGCTTCATCGCAATGACGACAAAGGGGAGAATCATGATCGAAGGAATAATGAGAATAAGCGCGAGGGTCATATCCATTGCGCGCTTTAATAAATCGTAGCCAAAATGCGCACGTGAAGAGACATTCTCGAGAAACCAGTTATAGCCAATCAAAGAGAGTGGAATGCGATCAAAAATATCTTCATAGACGCGATACTGCTCCACAAACCGCACGTGCGAAAATATCAGATTATACAGCTTCGGTAGGAGCGGGGCGACTTTCTCGTTCTTCATGTCGACCACCACGAGGCTCACTCCCTGTTCATAGATACGCGAGAGCACCTCTTCCTTAAAATCTATTTCCTCGCTCTTCTCAAGGTCAAGCCATGTCGTGAAGCGCATGGGGTAAAGTGGGTTCTCGTTGACTACCTTATAAAGCTTCCGAGTTTCGTCTCCCGAGCCGATGAGTACTGCACGTTCTTTTTTTCTGAGACCAAGAAATTGGACTCCGAAAATACGCCAACTACTGGCGAAAATAAATGATATGACGAGATAGAGGAAAAGTGTTGTTTTTGGTGTAATACCAAATGCAGGAATCAAATAGAAAAAAAGCACCGCAATCGTACTGTTGACTGCCTGCACGTTCAGTATAACGGCAGGTATTTTTGACTTAAAAATAACCGTATGTGGCTCATACAAACTGGCAATATAAAAAACAAGAATCCATGCAACGAACAAGTAGGAGAAGGGTAACGCATGGAGTGAAAAGAGGGGCACGTCCGGTACATCAAGGTATCGCAATGTAAGCGTGACCCATAGCGCAGAGTAGAGAAGGGCGACGTCGCCAACAAAAATA
>JAYSZV010000272.1:0-2811 GCA_043737875.1 Candidatus Lloydbacteria bacterium | reverse complement strand
ATTTTCTTAAATGAATAAGCGTTCGCGAGGCCCCCAGCAGAATTATTCATTAGCGCGAACTCTATGTTCAATGCATTTAAGAATGATTATGAGGCAGTAGCGATGGTTGTTTCAACCTCGGCAACAATTTTTCTCTGGACCACCGTGTCCTCGGCGTACCCATTTTTGGCTGCCGTTTAATGAGATAAGCTTCGTTCGGTATCTCTATTGCAAGCGCACCATATATGGTGCGTTTTTTGTAGCTACTTTTTCATTTTTGAACTGTCTGAATAGTGTCACAATGGCCTGTCTTTGGTGTTATCTTACGTAGAGCTCGATTCTCTTCTTTGGATAAGCTAGAATGAGGCAATGACCGAAACGCCCGAATCATTTCAGGACCTCATCATTCGCGCACAAACAGGTGACAAGGATGCATTTGCAACTATCTACGAAACGCATCTTACTCCTCTGTATCGCTATATTTACGTACGACTGGGGAATCGCGAGGAAGCAGAAGATATTGCCCAGGAAACATTCCTGAAAGCATATCAAGCGCTCGATCGATTTGAAGTCACACGTGATAATTTTTTGCCCTACCTTTTCACTGTAGCTCGCAACCTCCTCATCAACCGCTCGAAAAAGAAGCGTCCAGATATCATGCCAACGGACGAGCTCGATCGGGAGTCAGGTGGAGAGAACACTTCGACATTTGCAGAAAGGCGTGAGCTTGGAGAAACCCTGCGTAGTGCGCTCGACACACTCACTGATACCGAGCGCGAAATAATAGAATTGCGATTCTTTGCTGAACAGAGCTATGCGGAAATAGCAATTGCGTGTGACAAGCGCGAAGACGCAGTGCGTCAAAGCGTCGCACGTGGATTGAAGAAAATGCGTATCGTGATGGCACAATTTGAATAATATTATGAAACACCAAGAAAAAATTACCGAAGTAACCGACGAGCAACTGCTCGCACTCATCGACAGCAAGGAGACTGGCGTGTCTTTTCCTGATGCACTTCGGGCGCTACCAACACCCGTTACGTCGGAGGATGATACTCGGGTATTAAAGTCTGTGTGGGACATGCACGGCAACCTCATGCGAGAAGCGCACAATATTTCCCCCAGCAGTGCGCTACTTTCACGTATCTTGGAGCTTGCAGGAACAGTCACTCCTACTGTCACAGAAAGCGAGGGAGGAGGTTATATTAAGAAGAGTGGCAACACTCAACCGAATACTATCCCAAGCCTTATTCTGGGCATGAACTGGAAAATCGCTGCACCAATTGCCGTCATCATGATTGCAGTAGTGTCTGTCCTTGGTGGTACGAGTACGATAAATACCGGTGCCAATCCAGATGAACAGGACCCGCTCTCTCCACTTGCCGTGGAAAGCGCATCACGAGATGGTGAGGAAGCTTCACTCACCACATTTTCTCTCGCTGGGAATGATGTTGCTGGCGAAAATGTCATGGTTAAATCTCAATCCGTAGAAACGGTGGAGTCTGGGGTAGCAATGCGGAGTATGGCAGTCGCACCTAGAGCCATGGGCACCGCAGGTATCATTGATGATTTCGCAGCCTCCATCGTTCTTGAGGCGGATGGCGATATGACACTACTTGCCGACAGTACCGGAGATATTGCTCTTATCGCAGCGGACAGCCAGTCCATTAACGAATTTAATACCGCATATGATGAAACAACATTCTAAAACTCAAACAGTAATTGCGGGGACCTTGCTTCTGGTACTTTTCGCTCCCACTTTTGTTTCGGCACAGGGGTCAACAACTGACGCGGGCCTCGTGCGGGCAAACTTCTGTACGTCAATCGACAACATCTCTGCAAAGGTCGCCACGGGTATCAATGAACGAGAAGTCCGCTATCAAGAAGAGCGAAGAGCGCGCGACATAAAACTTGGTGACCGCTTCACTACACGTGACAGCACTCGAGTGGACCACCGACTCGATTGGGACACCAACCGAGGAGAGAAGTTTGCAAGACTGGGCGAGAAAGCAACTTCCACTGCCCAAAAGGCTGCGGTGGCAAAGTTTACGAAAGCTGTTGATACCGCAGTTCTTCTGCGACGAAGTGCAGTAGACTCTGCTATCGCTGAATACCGAAAGAATGTCGACACTGCGGTGAGTGCGCGTCGCGCCTCCGTGGAGATGCTTATTGCGAACCTCAAAAAAGAAACTTCTGCTGCACTGTTAAAAGCAAAAAGTGATTGTACGAATGGTGTAACACCGCGAACTGCTCGTGATGGATACGTTGCCTCTCTGAAGGCCGCTCGTGAAAAATTTCATACTGGCGTAAAGGCACTCAACGCACGACATGACGCACTCGCACCACTACTTGAGATTCGTAAAAACAAAGTAGAAAAAGCAGTCGCCGATTTTAAGGCAAGCATCGAGAATGCGACGCGTGAATTAAAGAAGAGCATGGCGTCTTTCTAGTTGCGTGTTTCATTCTGTGAAAACCCCTCGCATTGAGGGGTTTTTAATTAGGAGGAGTTGTCCACGTACATCACGCCCTTCGTGATATACTAGTTTTTTGAAAATCTAAAATTTCACCAACGAACATGAATTACGACAAAAAAGCGCTCGCGCTCCACAAAAAACAACAAGGGAAAATCGAAATACACTCGCTGTTCCCGCTCAAAAATAAAGACGACCTCTCCGTGGCGTATACCCCCGGTGTCGCCGCTGTGTGTCTTGCTATCGCTACTGATAAGCGACTTGCGCGTACGCACACCATGAAGGGTCGTATGGTCGCCATCATTTCCGATGGTTCGGCGGTATTAGGACTGGGCAATATTGGCCCCGAGGCGGCGCTCCC
>JAYSZV010000271.1:0-1013 GCA_043737875.1 Candidatus Lloydbacteria bacterium | reverse complement strand
CAGCAAAGAAGAAGAAGGCGTAAGCCACACTTCTCTCACAAAATAAAAATCCACCCTACGGTGGATTTTTATTTTTTAAAAATCAAATTTCTCATTTTTCTTCACATCAACTTCTGCATGACAGGCCTCATCTATACAATCTCTTAAAAACCTATGTGGAGTGGATGAATGAAATATTACAACACATTCCAATTGTCAAGGTTAAACCTTGACAATTTTGGGTGAAATCAGGAGTGGTATAAGGAGTGGGGGACTGTTTTCATTTTTAGCCTCAGTGCGCTATAGTGGAATATCTCTCTATATAGACTATGTATAGAGTACTTCCAAATATTACCGCCAGTAAAGCGCAAGCGGTCAAACGGAAGAAACCCCCTAATTACCTGAAATTTATGAAATTCCTCAACAATATATTCCCCAGCCAAGCACAAAAGGAGATAACCAAACTCGCGCCCACTGTGGCCGAGATTAATGCGTTGGAGTTAGATATCCAGAAACTCACGGACGAGGAGCTCGCGGGGAAAACCGTAGAATTTCGTGACCGCTTGGCTAAAGGTGAAGCACTCGACGACATTCTTCCTGAGGCATTCGCTGTAGTGCGTGAGGCATCCTTCCGCACACTCGGTCAACGACACTACGATGTACAACTGATGGGAGGAATGATACTCCACAGTGGTGGCATTCCTGAGATGCGCACGGGAGAAGGAAAGACACTTGTCGCGACACTGCCAACATACTTGAATGCATTAACAGGCTTAGGTGTGCATGTTGTCACCGTGAATGATTACCTCTCACGTCGTGATGCCGTATGGATGGGACAAATCTACTCCTTCCTTGGTCTCTCTGTTGCTGTCATCAATCACGACTCTTCGTACCTCTATGACAAAGCGCAGAAGGCACATGATGAAGATCGCGATGAAGTAGGGTCCTTCCGCGTGTTTTATGAATTCCTCCGTCCGTGTACAAGGCGCGATGCGTATCATGCGGATATTACGTACGGGACAAACAACGAATTC
>JAYSZV010000270.1:0-2844 GCA_043737875.1 Candidatus Lloydbacteria bacterium | reverse complement strand
CCCGCCCCGATACAGTTTCCGCCGATGTTTCTATGGGTGGTGTTGTGATCGCGTTCGCGCGAACCTTTTTTGAGCATAAAAGTGAAAGCTAACCTCAGTGTCACGAGTCACTAAGTTTTTTGACGCGAAGCCGACAAAAATCTAAGTGCTCTCGACCCCGACTCAGTACCTCGTAAAACCTCGGCAAACCTCCGTCCTGCAAGAGTCTGTCGAAACAATGTTTCGCTCACCCGACTCTTGCACCCCCGCTCGCTCCGCTCGTCGCCCCACGGCCACTCCCTCTCTCGTTTTTTTCCGCCCCGCCATACTTAAAATCAAGAAAGCGTTTCGCTTACCTTGTTTATGCTAGCTTACTACCCCACATTGCAGTCCTATCTTGGGGAAGTATAAATGTATTTCGCACTTAGAATTCTACCAAGTGACTCTATTTCGCCTGACTTTGCCCAAGAAGGAATTCCCAAAAAACAATTATCTTTAAGAAGAACCGCCAACCCACCAGAATTCCCATGGTCAATTTTTGCAGAAGTAACAAAGTATTCATTTTCAACTCCTGAAACAATCCCCTCCGTCGCAGTAATTCCAGTTCTTGCGCCAATCGACGGATACCCCAAAATGACAACCTTATCTCCTATGTTCGCATTACTGCAAATATCGTTCATTGTGGGTAAAGACTTAAAAAGCCCTTTACCATTTTGTTGGGTAGCCATATCTAACTGAAGATACCCCCAATCAGAATCGTCCTGAGGAGTGGACATCGGTACGGGAAATCCCTTAATTAGATCGACCCTAATTGTACCGACCCCAGCAATTTCTGCCGTACACCAACTTGGAGTATATTCTTTCCCATCTTTACTATTTACTATGACGTGCCTATTTGTTAGTGCTATTGTCCCCATTATCGCCGCCTCAACCACGACGGCCGAACCCATACTTGTCTGGTAGACACTTCCATTAGCATATTGAAACTCGCAAACAATTACAGCAACTCGATTTTTCCAGTGCGAAACAGCAGAGGCCACATCGAGCTCTTTTTGTATTTCTGGCGCCCGCAGAATTTCTGTCTTGTAAACTATCGTTGGCTTAATATTTTGAACTTCAGAGCGTAGTGCGCTTAATGAATCCTGCGTTTGCGTCAGTTGCTCTAGTTGTTTTAGCATGGTCTCTTTTTCCAAGGCACTCTGCTTTTTTTGCTCCTCATTTTTCTGAATGAGTAGCTGTTTCTCAAGCTGCTGGCTTTTAAATATTTTATAACCGATATATACTCGGGACAGTGACGAGTGTTGCTATTATGGCGACAAATAGCGAGGTTCGCGTAAGTCCCACCTTTGTGTGTAATGTGTTCATTTTTAAATTTTATATTATTACTCAAGATTAATAAATACGTAGTCCCCATTCTCGTGAATTGTCGCCTCCCTACTTTTTTTATGATGGGCGAAATCGTACCCGCTTACTAAGTCATCAAGCTGAATTTTTGTCTCTGAGACTACGCACTCATAACTATTGGTGAGTATCATTGCATTTATCCTAACTACGTCTTCCTCGGTAATGTCTGCATGTATTTCTTGGTACGACTGAATCTTTGCATTTATGCAAAGGCAGATTTTCGGACTCAAGGGGAAAAATGTAATTGACGATGGTCCGCAGGGGCCAGAGATGAACTTGTGTTCAGAAATGACAAAACATGGATTATCCGAGGTTATAAATGTACTATTTTCGGGGGCGTGCAGGATCAAAAATTGGAATGCGTGGAGCTTCTCAGCCAAGTCACTTACTTTTAAAATACCCTTTGAATGACCAGTTGCTGAAAGTTTAATGCTCACATCATCTGAATGGATCGCATTAAATACCTCTACTTTGAACTCCTCCTCCGTCATGTCTTGGATTATTCCCATTGATTCAGTTTCGAGTATGTTGCGTGGCAAATCAGCGAGTATATCTTTCTTGGTTACGTGGACTTTGTCAGGCGAGACAACGTCCGCCCTCATCAGGTGTTTTATCATTTTCTCCATCAGGATATCCGATTCAATTCGAAATCGCGGCGTTCTAATATATTGCAGCGCAACATAGAATGCCAGCGAATTACGAACCTCATCAGAAAACTGAGATTTAATTTGGCTATTAATTTTGCGGATTGCACCAATTCCGGCTGTATCAATTACATTTGTTACTTTTTCCGGTAAATAATATTCATTCTTTGAATCATCTAATACATTAAAATTCTCCCGGTAGAACCCCCTCCACTTGGTCCCTTTTTCAATAAATGTATTTTCAGATATAATGTATATTTGTAACTGGGTATTTTTAACCCATTGTGCCAAGTATGCTTTTTGAACTATGTGATGCCTTTGCATTTTGAAATTGTATCACAAAATGTAAAAATTATCCACACCACATGTTGACTTTCTTTACACTTTTGCTATCCTGTGTATATGAGCACTAAATACGCATCATTTATAAAAGCGCTTCGAATGGAGCGCGGACTTTCACAATCGTTTATTGGGGAAAAGCTCGGACTGTCTCGTCCGTCATATGTGGCAATCGAACAAGGGACCCGCGAACCCACCCTTCAAGAGGCAGAAAAATTAGCAGAGCTTTTTGGCGTTTCTATCGAAGAATTTGCCCGCGCTGTTACCCCTTATTATGCTAAGTATAAGCAAATGATCCTTGCTTACTTACGTACCCCCCTTTCAAAGGACGGGAGAATCCCAAAAACAAAGCTCGCAAAGCTTCTCTACCTCGCAGATTTTGCGTGGTATTACAACAGCATGCAAAGCATGAGTGGTATGCAATACATTCACCGCGAATACGGTCCAGTTCCCGACCCGTACTTTCGCGCGATTGCTG
>JAYSZV010000269.1:0-2850 GCA_043737875.1 Candidatus Lloydbacteria bacterium | reverse complement strand
CTTGGACAAAGTTATTACGTGTAATTGTTCGTATTGTGCGAAGAAAGGTTTGCTTCTTGGGTTTACTCCAGCGACACAGTTCACCCTACTGAAGGGTGCCAATGCGCAAACAAGTTATTATTTTAATAAAAAAACTATCAATCATCGTTTCTGCCTTACATGTGGCGTGCAATCATATTCGGAAGCCACTGACAAAGCGGGGGTGGCGACGATTGCCATCAACGTACGAGCACTCGATGATATTGACCTCACGAGCATCACCCTTACTCCCGTCGACGGAAAAAATTGGTAGAAATATTAGTAGAAAAAACGCCCATCATAATAGATGAGCGTTTCGTTTTATTGCTTCACGTGCTCGGGGAAAAGTTGGTCACGCACCGCGCGAAACCTGCGGAGTGTAAGCGTGGACTGAACTCGTGCACGACGAGTCATGGACACTTTTTCAATCAGCGCTTCTTCCTGTTTCCCCAGATAATTATCAACTTCGTCTAGAGTGGCAAGGCGCATGCTTTCACGTGACGTAGGAGAAAACTTTGTCAGTTCGAAATCGTAAGGCTGAGACTGTTCCTCCATGTCATCAAGTGACATCACATAAAACACTTGTTTTTCTTCATCAACCTTCGTGATGACAGCGGGGCAATTCCACCCACTCACCGAGGTCATTCCTGAATACCAAATAAAGGCGCCCACTTTAATATCTTCGCGAACAAGTTTCGGCATTTCATTTCCTTTTTAAATATACTCCGAGGTCAAACTACCATATTCACCCCATAGGGCAAGTCCTTTGTTTTTTCTCATTTTTACGCTACGCTCTCGGTATGAACCAAGAATTCCTTCAATTGGCAACTAAAAATGTGGGTGACATCATAACGCTTGCAATAGAGCACCGAACGCCCGAAAAGGCGCTCGTTGTCTTCGATTCGGGCTATGGACTCACGGACATACTCACAGAGGCCTACCGCACCGTACTCCCCGAGGCCCGATTTATTGATTTTGGCGCCGTATCAAAGGAGGAGGTTATTTCTGCATTTGATGCCATGCAACCGAATGACTTGGTGGTCCTCATTCAGACCTCAAACTTCCTTCTTGATGCATTTCGTATTCGCCTCCACTTATTCCAGAAAAAATTGAAAGTCATCGAACACATGCATCTGTATCGCAACACCGAAGACATCTGGGATGTGTACATCAATTCGCTCGCGTACGATATGTCGTGGTATCGCACGACGGGACCCGCACTCAAAGCTCGACTTGAAGTGGCGAATGAACTCCGCATCAAAGCGGGTGATGCGGAGCTTGTCGTCACGGGAGGACTCGAAACGCCAAAGCTTAATATTGGTGACTATGCGGGGATGGAGAATATCGGAGGAACATTCCCTATTGGCGAGGTATTCACGGAGTCCAAAAACTTTGCACAGATGAACGGCTCGGTCATGATTTATGCGTTTGCAGGCGGTGACTTCAATATCAACATGCATGAGCCATTTCGCATCGATATCAAAGAAGGGGTCGTCGTTGGGTGGGGTGACAATGCGCCCCAATCATTCATTGACATTGTAGAGGTGATACGGGGATACGAACGTCCCCTCATTCGCGAAGTTGGGTTTGGACTCAATCGTGCCATCACGCGTGAGCGCTACATGCAGGACATCACTGCATTCGAGCGCATACTTGGCATGCATCTTTCAATGGGCGAAAAGCACAGTGTATATAAAAAGGTGGGCATCACGACTCACAAGACGAAATTCCATGTCGACCTCTTCCCCGTCGTCGAACAAAGCTTTCTCGATGGAGCGCTTCTTTTTGAAAAAGGGGTGTATCACGTCTAGGACTGTCTTTACGCGTTTCCACTAGGCTTCGCAGGCATCTGACTTACATCCATCCACGCGACTTCCCACTGATGACCATCGAGGTCTTCAAAGCTTCGCCCATACATCCATCCATGGTCTTCTCTACCTCTGGTTTCTACTGCGCCCGCACCCATCGCTTTCTTCATTAGCTCATCAACTTCTTCTCTATTCTCTACTCCGAGGCAGAGGATTGCCTCGGTACTCTTTTTCGAATCAACAATGTCTTTCTTGGTAAAGCGCTTAAAGAATTGGTGCGTAAGGAGCATGACGTAAATGTTCCCACTTAAGACCATAGAGAGCGCGTTCTCGTCACTAAACTGTGGGTTGAATGTATATCCTATTTTTTCGAAAAATTCTCTCGTTTTTGCTATATCAGTTACCGCCAAATTCACATAGATATTTTTTGTAGCCATGTGGGAAGTGTAGCAAGCAAATGATGAAGAATGGAATAGGTGCCGCGATCCAATAGTCTTAGTATGCAATCACTGTTGCAAAAAGTTTCGGATTGTCATGGTCATGAAAATCATACACTCCAGCTTTGGATATTTTCACACGATACGCCTCACCCTTTCCAAATGCACCAGAGGCAAACTTTTCTTCCAAGTGTTCGTGCGCCTTGCCGTTCTCGCTGCCTCCACCTAATCCAATATTGTAGACTGCATCACTCTCGCCATAAAATTCGACATATTCACCGACAGGAAATGACAGCGCATCGGGATACGCCTTATCTCCACCCAGTCGCACCATGTGCACGGGAATACGCACCCCTTCTTCTATTGCATACTTCTCATTACTCACGTCTGGGTATGTCCATATTGCCAAATACAAAAGTACCGCGAATCCGAGCGAGAGCACGATAGGGACGAGCCATGAAGGAAGTCGATTCAGTCGTTTTGCCATTTTTTTTACACACATAAATTTATTTGGATTATTCTACTATTACAACTGCGGTCATATACGGATGGGGCTCACAGTAATACGGGAATGTCCCTGTGCTGGT
>JAYSZV010000268.1:0-6733 GCA_043737875.1 Candidatus Lloydbacteria bacterium | reverse complement strand
TCACTCGATTCGGCAACTTCTTCGATGATACGCACGAGCGCCTCTTCTGCAGGCTCCGTAAGCATCACTTTTTCGAAGCGTTGCATGATGCCATTATTGGGTTCGATGAACTGATGGAAGCGCGCATTGTCTGCAGTGACAATCATTTGCAATGAATTACCCGAAAGGAATGGGTCCATTATACCCATCACGTCTGCGTCAACTGCGAGTGCCCCATGAATAAACCCTGGGAGGTCTTCGATAACGAGAATAATGTTCCCCGCTTTTACGGTATCGTTCATGATACGAATGAGCTGGGTCTCGAGTTCTTGTTTGGATTTCATTCCCGAGACAAACGACTTGGCATCAAACGCCATGACCCGCTTGTGCTGGAGCGCAGGATTGATGTAGCCATTCATGATGTCACGTGCAAAGTCGAGGATAACATCCATCTTTCCGGAGCCCTCTTCGCCCACTAAAATAGCATTGGCTTCTTTTGAGCGAGCGAGGACTATTTCTAATTGTTTAATTTGCTCATTGCCATATATAAAGTGAAAACTCGATGCACCACCAATCGCCTCCTTACTCAGGTCACGGCTGTATTTCCCGAGTGCGTACGCGGCACCAAAGGCGAGGTCGGCACCAAACGATGGTGCTTGACCCAAAGAGAGCTTGCCCCAAAAACGTTCTTTTTGTTTTTTCTTTTTAATTTGGCGCTCTACCCACTCGGCTGCACCCGCGAGCTCCTTGTCGCGAATACCAAGCTCAAAGAGGAATTGATAGAATTCGGGATCGAGGAGAACGAGCTTTCGCGAAAGCTCGAGAAGCGTGAACACGTCATGGAGCTCACTTTCTTTTTCGTTGTAATTTACTACTGACTTTCTATTTTTTAAAAACTGGAGTGCTGTGTCATCAGCGATACCCGAGCGATGCATGATGCTACGACCGTGCGATGACACAAGAAAGCTCTTGAGGAGATCTCCGTGATGCACGTCATAATAAATTTCACATACTTCGTAATTGGGCGTTGAATACGGAGTTTGAATTCCCGTATCCCCTCGTTCAAGCAATGCTTCCACATAGTAATAGTAGGATCTCCCATAATAACGAAACATTTTCATCAGCAACCAAATTGGGAGCGCGAGAAAGAATATGGAATTGCCAAGTGGGCTTTTTGTGTCGAGTGGAACTCGAGAGATGCTGACAAATGGTACGAAATTGGGGAGAGGGGCGCTCGTGGGCACGCTGACATTCATCGCTTCATCTACAATCACCTTTTCACCAAAATATTGCTTGTAGGGAGCAGGGACAAAGACACCACTCGCGAGCTTCGCTTGAAGGACTGGTGCAAGCATGACTCCAACATAGATAAGCACAATGGCACCCGAGAGGTGCGATATCCAGCTCCGAACGCGTGGTGGTAAAACCCTATCGAGCACAATCGCCTTATGGAAACGATACGTGGGGTCTCTAAAAAAATTTATCTCGTTGCCAAACATATTATGCAAAAAATGAGCGAATGCTGAGTAGGAAAAAATGCCCAATAAGAATAGGAAGAATGGTCCAAAGAAGGAGGAAAGCGAATCCAAACGCAAAGACAAAAGCAAAAGATACTAGTGCCATGAAAATGAGTGCGGTGCGTATGAATGCACCAACGATACGCATGATGATATTGATGGTGATATTCGCAAAAAAGTCTTGCGGGCTCTTGATGAAGTTGACTTTATTTTCTTGAAGTCTCTTAAACGGTGCGAACCAATTCATCATCACATCGGGTACAGCGAACAAGTGGTTTACAAACCAGATATAGTTCCACCAAATATGTAATAGGTCGACATACGCGCGCGAATAATGCCAGACCATGTAGTCTCTTGCCAACGATAAAATGGGCATGCATATATTATATCACGCAATTTTTATACCTACGATGCAACATGAGGACAATGTGAGCGCGAGTGCGTACTACAGACATCCATTACGCGCATCTACACGTATTGCTTACTGATAGAAAATTTTACTACCGAAGCGTAAGTCTATCGAGGAGGGCGTTGTCGTACCCTTACCCTTCTTACTCTTTATCTCACCGAGGACGATATCTAAATTGCGCGCACTGACGGCGGGGTCTTTCTTTGTGGACCATACGACCACCCATGGTGCGTCGGTAGTAAAGCTGAAATCAAACTCACCGGTCTGGACGACGCGATGTGTCGTGATGCCTGACTTCTCTAGCTCGAGTCGGAATGCAGAGACTTTTACAAACTCTTCTTCGGGGAGCATGGACAGACCTATCGGGGTTTCTTGCTCATCGCTTCCTGCGATGCTCGTTTCAAAAACATCGAACGGGTAACCCGAGTAATTTGGAGCCTTCGCAAACACATACCCCGAGTCATCCGCGAGATAGCACAAAGGGGCTGATGACGCAGTGACCCCCACAGCGCCACACCACAAATATGTTGGAGTATATTCGGTGACGTGAATAGCAAGTTGTGAGTCTTTCTCGGCGGTAATCTTTACATCTTTCACGTGAGCGTCGTGAGAAAGCACTGCAGTCGCAATGTTCTCTTTGGGATAAAGGAGGGCATTATTTCTATTGATTCTCCAGAGAAATTTTTGTGCAAGAAACTCATGAGCAAGTAATTTTATGGCCTCCGGATTTGCGGACTGTGTGCCCAAGACGGAAACACGTTCGATCCGAAATGCGTCTCGCAGTGTCACCCACGAAACAAGGGTGAAAATGAAATAGGAGACAAGCAAGAATTGCGCTACCCGTTCGAAAACCACATCAACCGTACGCATTCGGGCACGTTTTGATTTTAGCGTTTTTCGTCCAAGAATTCCCATAATATTTATTTGCCCATGACTGATTTACCCATGTATTTTTGAAGTACGTCCGGTACGCGAATCGTCCCGTCTTCATTTTGATAGTTTTCTATAATGGATACCAATACACGAGGGGTTGCGATGGCTGTGTTATTGAGCGAGTGGGCAAAACGCATCTTACCCTCTTCGTCACGATAGCGTGTATTCAATCGACGCGTTTGGAAGTCATGAAAATATGAGGACGAGTGTGTCTCGCGGTACTTCCCCTCTGTTGGTACCCACGCTTCGATGTCGTATTTTTTCACCTGTCCAAGTCCGAGGTCCCCACCGCAGTTGACTACAACGTGGTACGCGAGTCCGAGTCCCGTAATAATCTCTTCGGCATTTTTTGTCAGTTCTTCGTGATGGTCCACGCTGGTTTGATGATTGGCCTCGCAAAGGACTACTTGCTCCATTTTGAAAAACTCGTGGACGCGAATAATGCCTTTTGTGTCTTTGCCATGTGCACCTATCTCGCGACGAAAACATGGTGAGAAAGCAACATACTTTTTTGGTAGCTCAGACTTTTCAAGGATTTCGTCCATATGATAGCCCATCATTGCTACCTCACCTGTGCCTGCAAGGTATTCGCCGTCCTGCGTCTTATACAAATCATCTTCGCTCTGAGGTATATATCCTGTGCCCAAAAAAGCTTCGCGTCGCACCATCGATGGTACGACCATCGGCGTGAAGCCTTTTTTGACCATCACTTCAAGCGCATACATCCACACTGCGTATTCGAGGAGTGCGCCATCATTTTTCAAAAAGTATCCACGGAACCCAGCGACCTTCACTCCACGCTCAAAGTCAGCCATGTCGTTCTGGAGCATCAAGGTCACGTGATCTTTTGGGGTGAAGGAGAATGTCGGGATATTCCCCACACGACGCACTTCGATGTTTTCATCATCTCCCGCACCTTCTGGGACAGATATGTCGGGAACGTTTGGTACCAAGAGCATGAGCCCCCTCCACTTCTCCATTGCTTCTTTAAGCTTCTCTTCTTTAGAAAGCATACTTTCCTTGAAAGTGCGCATCTGGTCTATCATGGCCTGTCGCTCGGTCTGGTCTGTCGCGCGGGCGATGCGTTCAGTGAAGGTATTTTGCTCAGCACGCATATTTTCGACTTCGGTTAAAAGTTCAACACGAAGTGTGTCTGCGGCAAGTAGTTCGTCTACGTTAAAGGTAAGGTGTTTACGGCGGACGGCATCTTTGATGAGGTCAGGATTCTCTTTAATGAATTTGATATCGAGCATAGTGCCACTATAGCAAAATGGAGAAAACTCGCAAAATATAAAAAACAGCCGTGAGTAATCACGGCTGTGGGCAAACAATAGAAACTAAAGAACATCAGTGACGCGAGGGCTTCAACAAATAGTCATTCTTCCGTTCGATTCATGACGTCCAATTGAAATTGGATATGCACTTATCAAAACCCCATGGAGACGAAGAACAACGAGGCCTGTATTTAGCGCTTCGAGACGTTCCAGCATATACCCTGAAGAATGCTTTTTTCTCACATAGCCCAGACTAATGGCATTAGTGCCCAAATAGGAAACGTGTTTATAGTGTCCAAGGAGACGCTCTTTCCCTGAGGAGGGGCTGAGAATGCGCTCAATTTCTGAGAACCAATCGTATATTTTGCCAGTAAATGGACCTTGCCGACGGTTCAGTTGCTTTGAGGTAAACCTTCGCCGACACGCATCGAGTGTTGCCGTTGCTTCACCTGCAGTGCCAAGAATCTCCGTACTTTCTTTCGAAATTGGATCCCAAATTTTTTCAATTTCCTTACTCTTGTTCCACGTTGGTGTATGGAAAAGTAGTGCAATTCTCTGCATCAAAACGTTGAGCAATCTCCTATGACTCCTTGTGAATAAACTCTGATGAGAATCTACCACATAATTATTATTTGTAAAGTAACATCATAAGTACTAGCAGTCACCAAAAATACGCTACAATATTGATCATTATGACTTACGAGATTCGAAAGCTTACCGAGGATGAGTTCCCTGCCCCTTTGCTTGAAATACCACAACCCCCTAAAGATTTGTGGATAGCAGGAGCACCCCTCGAACCTGAAACGACCTATCTCACGGTGGTAGGCTCACGCAAATATTCTGCGTACGGCAAAGAAGCATGCGAAACAATCATTGCTGGACTTTCGGGTTATGACATTACCATTGTGTCGGGTCTTGCGATTGGCATCGATACCATCGCCCACGAGTCTGCAATGAGTGCCGGGCTGCGCACGATTGCAGTGCCGGGCTCAGGACTCGCGAAAGGAGTACTGTATCCGCGCGCCAATGTCGGACTTGCGGAACGCATTATCGCTTCTGGGGGGACGCTCTTTTCAGAATTCACTCCCGACTTTCATGCGACACAATGGAGCTTCCCAATGCGGAACCGCATCATGGCTGGACTTGCGCAGGCAACACTCATCATTGAAGCGGAGGAAAAATCTGGCACACTCATCACCGCACGACTCGCCACCGACTACAACCGCGACGTGTATGCCGTACCTGGGAGTGTGTTCTCGGCGAGTGCAAAAGGCACCAACGCGCTCATCGCACAAGGAGCGACACCCATCACCTCATCACGAGACCTCCTCTTGGCGGTTGGCTTTAGCATCGAAGACATGGCGGAGAAAGTAGAAATTGATCTTTCGGCTTTTCCCGCAGAGGAGCGCCTCGTCCTCGAACTGATTGGAGAACCCATAGAGAGGGAAACATTGCTTGGAAAACTCGACATGAATGCCAGTCAGGCGAATATCCTCCTCATGCGACTTGAGATAGCAGGCCATATCACCGACTCCCCCCAAGGTATCCGTCGTAACTATATATAGAGTGATAGGTTCAACAAGTAAGTGCAACACTCCTGTAACATAAGGAGTATATGAGTTATACGCATTTCAGCATTGTGGAGCGCGAAATCCTCCAAGACGGGCTTTGGGTAAAACGGTCGATTCGGTCGATTGCAGAGGAGCTTGGACGAAGTCCATCGTCAGTTTCACGGGAGATACTGAGGAATAACCCCAAAGCGCGTCTGCGGTACACCCCACGTCTTGCAGAGGAAAGGGCGAGAGCACACCGCCGTCATCGCGGAAGGAAAGATCGTCTCAAAAATCAGACCATTCGGCAGTATGTCCATAGCAAGCTCAAGGAGGGCTTCTCCCCCGAACAGATCGCAGGACGACTCTGTATTGACCACCCCAAAGAGCACATCTCCCATGAGGCGATATATCAGTACATCTATGCACAAGTCCATCGTGGAGGTCGTGGAGACATACGACCGGGTCATAGCGATCTGCGTCCATATCTTAAGCGCAGGCACAAAGCACGCGCCAAGCAGGGATTCCGTAAAGGAGCTCGTGTCCTGCGACCATCTGGCCCGTCCATTGATGTACGACCGAGGGTGGTCGACCGTCGTACACGTCTTGGTGACTGGGAAAGCGATACGGTGGAATCGTGTCGTCACCTGCCGGGCATCAACACGCTGGTGGAGCGCAAGAGTGGACTCTTGTGTATCACCAGACTCCGCAGCAAGGATGCCTGGTCAACGCGGCAGGCTATTGCACGGAGGCTCGCATCTCTCCCCACGCATCTGCGCCTGACGGTGACGTTCGACAATGGTCCCGAGAATCGTCAGTGGAGGGAGATGGAGCATGAGGCAGGTATCCGTGCATACTTCGCACATCCGTATCACTCATGGGAACGTGGAACGAATGAGAACACCAATGGACTCATTCGGTGGTACTTTCCGAAAGGGACAGACTTCGGTACGATATCGGATGAGGAGCTCGCTCGTGTGGAGTATGCGATTAACACACGACCACGGAAACGGCTGGGCTTCCGAACCCCATTAGAAGTATGGAGTGTTGCACTTCGAGGTTGAATGTACC
>JAYSZV010000267.1:0-6740 GCA_043737875.1 Candidatus Lloydbacteria bacterium | reverse complement strand
CCGTGCCACCACCACCGACCTCTTCTCACTGCGTGCAGTCCTCGCTCAACTCAGCTTCACGAATGCAACGGGTACGAGTATCTATACGTCAGGGTCATCCACGCTCCAGTACTTTAATTCCGCATCCTCAACTATTGGTCGACTCCTCATCACGGGAAACGCCACCTCCACGGGCGCACTGCACCTCGCCGGCACATCCTCCACCACTGCGACGAACGGCTTCAATATCACTGCTGGTTGTTTCGCGGTGAATGGCTCCTGTCTCAGTGGTATATCATCCGGCATCGCAGGTACAGTCCAGTTCTCGAATGGTTCTGGTGGCTTTAATGGTGATGCGAACACATTCTTTTGGGACAACACGAACAAGCGTCTTGGTATCGGCACATCATCCCCATACGCCAAGCTCTCGGTTGCAGGACAAGTAGTGGGTCAATTCTTTACCGCAACCTCAAGCACCGCCACCTCAACCTTTGGTGATGTAAACTTTGCCAATGCAGTCACCACCCGAGACAACTGGATGTTCTGGGGTGGAACACGATTCATGCATGCCTCGTCCACAGGAAGAAATACCTTCCTCGGACTCAACACAGGATCGCCGACGTCCACCTCAGGAAACGTAGGAATAGGATTTAATGCACTTGAGCAGCTCAGTGGTGGAGCAGGCAATAACGTCGCTATTGGTGACCGCTCGTTACCTGTGAATACATCGGGAGAAGGTAATATGGGAATAGGAACGCAATCACTGTTCTTCAACACGACGGGTAATAATAATTCTGCAATTGGATTTATTACTCTGTTTAATAACACCACTGGAACAGACAATAGCTCCGTTGGTACATTTTCCATGTACGCCAACACGACAGGTGGCAGGAATGCAGCAGTGGGTAATGGTGCGCTGGCTGCAAATACTACTGGTGAAAGTAACGTTGGAATTGGGTACTACGCAGGCTATGGTATGGACGATAATTCTGTTCCTAATGAAAACTCCGTCATCGACACTTTCGGCACCTTTGTCGGATATATGGCTGCTCGTTCTGGCGCTATTTCGTCGACTACACTACTCACCAACCTAACTGCTATCGGAAAAAATGCCCGCGTTGGATGCTCCAATTGTTTGGTGTTGGGTGGCACGGGTGCCGATGCGGTGAATGTGGGTATCGGCACGACGACACCATACGCACGACTTTCTGCGTCAGGAACCGCGGCATTTACCGGAACCACAACTATCGGTATCGGAGGAGGGAATACGTCATGGAAGGCAGGGCTCCAGATACCAAACGGCTCTATTTGTGTCGACAACGATGGTGCATGTAGTGCCACGTCTACGGGAAATATCAATGCGCGCACCTATGGTACGGGCGGTACAGACCTTGCCGAAAATTATTTCTCCACGACGTCGATTGAAGCAGGTGATATCGTCATGTTTAATGGGTCGACGACCTTTGTGACACAGGGTGACGATAAGCACCCTGAACGCATAGCAGGAATCGTTTCGACTCTCCCAGGTATGACGCTCGGAGTTGACCTCGACCAAAACTTCAGCTTCACGCCGTACCCAATTGCGCTCTCTGGACGTGTTCCCGTAAAGGTCAATCTTGAGAATGGACTTATTAAGCAAGGTGATCGCATCACCATTTCAAGCCGAGCGGGCGTCGGTGCCAAGGCAACCCCGTCTTCATTGCTCACTGTAGGTATCGCGATGGAAGATTATTCTGGGGTTACGGACACAATGGATACGATGGCAACAGGAATAGTCCTCACATTCGTTAATCTTGCATACCAAGATTTGGGAAAGCATATCGTTGGCTCATCAATTAATCTCACTGCAACCACTACGGGCGAAATCGTTTCGCTCTTTGATCTCGGCACAGACGCACAAACAGTGAACTATCTTGCTGGGCGACCACTCAACCTATCGGGTGAAAGCATTATTAACTTGAAGTCGATAATATCGGCTAACGGAACATGGAGTCTCGATGAAAATGGAAAACTTACAGTAAGGGAAGTAAATGCACAAACTGTACGCGCAAGTGAGAAGATCTGTATTCAAGATATATGCGTAAACCGTGATCAGCTGAGCGCACTCTTAAACAATGCAAACTTGGGGAATGGAACAAGCGGAAATTCTCAGAGCACCCCAATGCAGACTGAAAGTAGTGGAACTCAACCAGGGGTTCTGGGTGAGACAAGTACAACAACGACAACTATTCAGTCTAATGGTAATGTGCCCACCTCCACAGCGGAAGTGGGGAGTAGTACCACTTCGATAATAATAGAGACAGAAGCACCACCACTCGTAATCCTAGAACCAGATACGGGCGGCACACTCGACATGACATCTCCGTAATAATAAAAACCGTTATGCCAGTCAATAATAAAATTAACTTTGCAGATGCTTCAGCGCAAGACGCTTTAGGTATATACGCGCTCCTCGAAAGCAGTAGTGCAGGGTTGTCGCGAGCAGAAGCAAAAAAACGCACTGACACCCTCGGGATGAATGCGCTCGATGAAAAAACTACAAAGTGGTATCAGATTTTTTTACGTCAACTGAAATCTGCTTTCATCTACCTTTTGCTTGCGGCGTCACTCTTGGCACTCTATCAGGGGGAGTACCTTGACGCAGGGATGATTTTTCTCTTCCTCGCACTCAATACATTCCTCGGATTCTATCAAGAGTTTCGTGCGGAAAAAGCGCTCTCATTACTAAAGACATTTATTGACCGCAAGACACGTGTACGTCGCGATGGGAAGGAAGAACTCATTTCGGTAAGTGACGTAGTACCGGGAGATATCGTACTACTTGATGCTGGCGACATGCTTCCCGCCGATGGGTACTTTATTCGCGCAGATGGGGTGACTATTGATGAGTCACCACTGACGGGCGAGATAGAGCCAATAGCCAAAAGTGTGGGTGCGCTTACGACTCCACCGAAGGGCTATTATGGCGCATCAAACATAGGTTTTACTCGCACCACACTACTTTCTGGTGACGGGGAAGTGCTCGTCATCGCGACAGGTGGTAATACGGTTATCGGTGACATTGCAAAGCATATGGAGGAGCGCGATAGCCCCAGCGCGTTTGAGGTGGGCATCAATCAATTCTCAAAGTTTATCTTGAAACTTGTCCTTGCGACGATCCCCATTATTTTTATACTCAATTATTTTGTGCACGGAGATGCATTCGATGTGTCAAAATTCCTTCTATTTTCGATTGCACTCACTGTGAGTGTCATACCCGAGGCACTCCCATTGGTCATGACTATATCACTCTCACGTGGAGCACTTGCGCTCGCAAAAAAACAAGTAGTCCCACGACGCCTCACGGCAATTGAAGACCTCGGCTCAATCGATATTCTGTGCACCGACAAAACGGGAACTATCACAGAAAACAAGCTTGCTGTATCGAGCATCTTTGGTGATGAAGGAGAAGTCATGAGGTATGCACTCGCAGTTCCTCTGTCGGCTCCCCATTCGACGAGTGTGCAGAATAGTGTGTTTGATAAAGCATTACTGGAACATGGAAATGTTGGCGAGAGTGGAGTCAGTGATGTCGTGCGAATCGACGAGCTCCCATTCGACCCCATTCGCCGTAGGGCGAGTGTGCTGATGGTGCTGAACGGGAAGCACATTCTCGTCATGCGTGGTTCACCAGAAAATGTTTATGCTTCATCCGGTGAAGTAATGAATGAAGAGATTCACGAATGGGTGCGCACCGAAGGGGAAAAGGGGTGCCGTGTCATCACTGTCGCGTGGAAGGAAGTAGCAAGTGAAGTGACATCGCTTAGTGAGGCGGATGAGTATGACGTGCACGTGGTGGGCACTATCTCCTTTGCTGATCCTCTTAAGGCGTCGACGCGTGAAGCAGTGCAAGAAGCAAAGAAATTGGGCATTCAAGTGAAGATTATTACGGGAGACGCACGAGAAGTTGGTGGCTGGGTGGGATATGAAGCAGGAATTCTTACTGATAAAAATGAAGTAATAACGGGAGATGAACTCGATAAAATGTCACCCGAAGAGAAGCTTGTTGCAGTCGAACGCTACAACGTATTTGCGCGTACGATGCCAATTCAAAAAGATGAGATTATCCTTCTCCTCCAGAAGAAACATCTCGTCGGCTTCCTTGGCGAGGGTTTCAACGATGCCCCCGCGCTCAAGGCGGCTCACGTGGGACTCGCTGTCGCTAATGCGTCAGACATCGCGCAAGATGCAGCAGATATCGTCCTCCTCAATCCTAGCCTTATGGTAATTATTGATGGAGTGAAGGAGGGTAGAAAAATATTTGCGAACTCGATGAAGTATCTCCGCGCGACCCTTGCATCCAACTTTGGTAATTTTTATGCACTGGCATTCTCCTCGCTCTTCATCCCATATCTCCCCATGCTCCCCATTCAAGTGCTTCTCTTGAATCTCCTTTCTGATTTCCCCATGATGACCATTGCTACCGACAACGTTGACGACAGCGAGCTTGAGCGACCAAAGGGATATAACGTCAAAGAGCTTATCTCAATTGCCATAGTTCTCGGTGTCGTCAGCACCATTTTTGACTTTGCATTCTTTGGATACTTCCAGCAATTTGGAGAGTCTGTACTTCAGACGATGTGGTTTGCGGGCAGTATTTTGACCGAGCTCGTGATTGTCTTCTCCATTCGTACCTCTCTCCCATTCTGGAAAGCGAAGCGCCCTGCAAATGGAATTATTTACCTCTCAATATTCGTGGCGACGCTCACCGTAGGAATGCTGTATATTCCATGGGTACAAGGAGTATTCAAGTTTATCGCACCAGGCATGCAGTATCTAATTCCTGCAGGAATGCTTATCATCGGGTACTTCATTACTTCGGAAATTGTAAAATTATCATTTTACAAATATTGGAAGCCAGGAGTTGCAAAAAAGGTCTAAGCCTAATTACGAGCTACTTCTACCTCGTGTTCTTGACGACACTCATCCGTGGAGTATTCTCTACATAGAGAAAAAGGAGTACGTTAATGCAAAAAGAGTATCCTGTCTATGCATGCCTGCATGGTAAGGAAAAACAAACACTATTAGGAGTGGTCGCTCCTTATGATGAGCCCGTAAAGCCGTTTACGTTTACTACCGATACTGATGTGTATCGCACGTATATTCATGAATCAGCCTTTGCGCACAATCATATAGTGCTCTTTGATGGACTACTCATACCACGTGGACTTCCGAGTGGTGCGGAGCAACTCATATATGAATACGGACGGCATGAGGACAAGTTTCACGTAGTCTCACAAAAGAAAATTCTAGTGATTGCGGAGTGTGTTTCCGCGGTGGGAGGTGGGCGAATAGCGCATGACCCAGTCGCTCCTCAGTTTGATGAACGCGTCGCTCATCGCAGAGAGGAAAAAACACAAATCACCCTCTGTCGGTATTTGCTCTTGCTTCCGAAAGGGCATACGGCCATTGGACTCCGCATCCGACCTCGGTCACTCGAGCGACAATACACATGTATTGAATCGACAAAGAACGATGTCATCTTCCGTACGATTGTACGCTAAATAAAACACCCGCCAAACGGCGAGTGTTTTTATTTACGCTAAGCTTATTTTCAACATTACGCAGGAAGTTTTACTGCTTTTAAATACATAAAGAGTGGAATCTCTTTGCGTGCATTGTTCTCCGCCTGTGCCCTTGGACCAGAGTCACTCGCTTTGTGTGAGATCCACTCTTCGAGCTTCACAACTCCGAAGCCCATTTTGGACAACGCTTTAAAATAAAATTGCAGTGGGCGATGAAACGATATTGTTTTTGGTGCGTCAGCAAAGCCTGGATGCATTTCAATTTCAGTATTTGAGTTCGAGAGGTATTGGTTTATGCGACGGAACTGTACTTTCTGCTTATCGTCGTAATCCCACGCAGATTCCTTCGGAATACGAAAAGCAGGATGATTCATAACGATATGGAGTGACCCCCCGTCCACGAGTACACGCTCCACTTCTTTGAGTACTGACTCTGTTTTCTCAATATTTTGAATAGCGAGCGAGATGACTGCTTTATTGAAAGACTGCTCTTTAAATACCGAAAGATTGGTGGCGGAACCCGTGTGATAAGGAATGAGCGGTGATTCGGCTTTCGCAATTGCGATAAGTTCGGATGCGATGTCTATGCCCTCGACGTGAGCACCTGTTTTCGCAAGTGCGCGAGTGAAAAATCCTTGTCCACACGCAAGATCGAGGATGCGGTCAGATTTCCCTGACTCCACCAAGCGCAAGAGATTGGGAAGAATTACCTTCTCGTGATATGTGTCTGCTTCGTTCAAATGCTTGTCATACCATGATGCAACCTCACCCCATGATGCGGATGCAGTACGAGGCTTGTTCGGTACTACAGATTTAAAGACTGGTTTGTATGCTTTCTTTATTCCTCCCGACTTCTCCATTTTTGATTTTGACCACGAGGTAGATTTTTTGACGGTAGATGACGAAAGGGGGGTATAGTTGCCCGTGCGCGGTATGTATGCAGTTGCGCGTGGACCTTTACCAAATGCGCCTTGTACATAAGGTTTTTTTACATATCCCGTACCAGTAGTGGAAGGAGGGGTGGTGCCACCTACCGTGCGAGGTGTGTACGTGCGAACTCCTGTGCTCTCGCGTTTTACGTATGGTCGTTTCATTGGAGCACCTGCGCTCGGTGTGTATGTTTTTTTAACATAGGGAGTTGTAGGTCTGGCTCCAGTACCTGTTACACGTGGTTTGTATGCACCTGTCTTCGGAGCA
>JAYSZV010000266.1:0-1035 GCA_043737875.1 Candidatus Lloydbacteria bacterium | reverse complement strand
AGGAAGCTTTCAGGGAGTGGTATTACTTGCGTAAGCTTAGCGAGTTGCGAGAAATAGTACACTGCAATGGTCGTCTTGTACGCCCCCGCTATGGTATCGGCGTTTTGTCCCACCGTTAGCGAATATTCTTCACCACCAAACTCTTCTTTCAGCTGCGACGCCATCCGCAAAAATGAAACACCAAGGGTATGCATAAACGGTGTGGGCGATTTCCTTACTGCCTCACGGTAGAGTACTTCATCTTTTTCAAAATCAAACGCAGCCACCATATGCCTTTTTAATCCTAAGGCTTTTGCAACTTTCTCGGAATATGTCACATCCGTCCCGCGCTCGCCCCAACCACCCCAAGTGATACAGGTCGTGTCTTTGGGGAGATAGGTGGCAAGGAGAGACGAGTCTACCCCTCCTGAAAGTGTGATGGCAATATTTTTCGCGCCTTTCGTTCCTTCGTAAATACTTTGACCGAGCAGTTCGTCCATCTTGTCGACATACTCCTTGATACTGCCGTCCTTGCGCTCAATGATTGATGCAAGCCGCTCATAAGTGGGATTCTTTGTTGTGAGCTTTCCGTCTATTTCCCAAAGCTCCTCTCCGGGGAAAAGACTGGTGAGGCCCGCATACACAGAGTTTGGTGGGACTTCGGTACGATACAGAAAAAAATCAAAAAGAAAGTCCGGGCTAATTTGCTTCTCTCCGTTAGGCAAAATATCGAGCGGGTTTTGGCTCCACTCCCCTTTCTGATTGTAGTAAATCGGAAACTCACCCCCAAGTGTGTTTTTTGTAATGAATCGGTCGTTCATAGAATTAAGAATCAGCCATTTCTGTAAGCGAGCGGTGCGTTATTTCTTTTTTGGAAAAGACGATCCATGTATGTTTATCACTCGTGACGCCACCAACGACAAACTTGCGATAACCAAAGTCCGTGAGTTTTTTACATAAACCCTCTACGGTATCTCCGAATTTCTCAATTGCAGGAGGATGAAACTCAATGAAAAGCATTGGGGCATCTTCGTCTTTGAGTGAGCTCGGTAAGTT
>JAYSZV010000265.1:0-1037 GCA_043737875.1 Candidatus Lloydbacteria bacterium | reverse complement strand
AAGTGCAAAAAATGGTGGGTGCAAAGATTTCCGGAAGAAGAAATAGTACTTTACTCTATAAAAGCCACGCACTGCGTGGCTTTTTTTATTTCTTATTTTGATAAATCCTCGAGCACGCACACCGCATGCCCCCCTGCCTTCACGTTGCGATACGTTGACTCAATTTTGCCAGTTTTATCAATCACAAATGTTGCGCGCTCGATTCCCATATATTTTTTGCCATACATGCTTTTCGTGACCCATACTCCAAAAAGTTCCGCGACGGCATGCCCCACGTCCGCAAGTAGCGGGAAGGAGATTTTATCTTTTTCGATAAATTGAATATGGCTCGCGATTGTGTCTGGGCTCACACCAAAGATTTGCACACCTGACGTCGCAAACTTCTTTCCAAGCTCGGTAAATTCATTTGCCTCAACTGTGCATCCCGACGTCTCGTCTTTTGGGTAAAAGTAGAGCACATAGCGCGAACCGAGAAGCCCAGCACTCGAAATAACATCACCATTACTTGAAGGCAGCGCAAAGCGCGGGACCTGGCTCCCAACGAGCAGTAAGGCGGACTTCTTCATTACTGCCTTCTTCGCAGTCGGCTTTTTTGTAACTAATTTTTTTACAACAATCTTTGAGTCTTTTTTGTTGTCTTTTTTAATACCTAATTTTTTGGGAACCACTTTTTTTGTAACAGCTGTTTTTTTCATATACGCATTCTAACATGGGCAAACAAGGAGGACAGAGTGAGATACTACCACTCACAAAAACAACACCGTAAGGTGTTGTGTTTATTTCATTCTTTTGTTTGAGGGTTTTCGTAGTGGCTTTTTCTTTGTCCTACTTGATGACCGGTTACCCGCATACGCCGCATCTGGGCTTCGGTCCACACGTTTGAGTCTCGGCTTGTCGCTTCGTCTCACTTGCTGTTTCTCCCCTTTCGGCTCTTGTACTTCTTTCTTTTCGATAACCTCGTCCTTTGCCATCTTCTCTTTTTCTCGAAGGATTTTTACGAATGCATCTCCGAATTCCTTGATAGCAGGGTCGTCGAA
>JAYSZV010000264.1:0-1041 GCA_043737875.1 Candidatus Lloydbacteria bacterium | reverse complement strand
CTTTGCGCGACCGAGTACTGACCTCCGTGATGAAAAAAGCATCCCAGATACTGAGCCCGTATTCTGTGGTGGGAATATTCGGGGAATTATCGAACATTTTCCGCACCTCAAAGAGCTTGGCGTAACGACATTATGGATATCTCCATTTTATAAAGGGGAGGCATTTCACGGCTATCACACCACCGACCTCCTCTCGATGGACGAGCGGTTCGGCACGGAAAATGATTTGCGTGAATTAATTGACCTTGTGCACGCAAACGGCATGAAAATTGTTGCGGACTTTGTCCCGAATCATGTCTCATCTAAACATCCTTTTTTCATTGACGCACAAACAAACAAGAACAGTCCGTACCGCGATTGGTTTTATTTTGCCAAACACCCGAGCACTTATCTTTGTTTTCTCGATGTTGTGGAACTTCCGAAATTAAACCTCGATAACCCTGATACGAGAACACATGTAATCGATGCGGCACGCAAATGGCTGGCGTTGGGGCTCGACGGATTTCGATTCGACCATATTCCGGGACCTTCAAATGAGTTTTGGAAAGAATTTCTTACTACGCTACGAGGTGAATTTAACGATGTAGCATTCTTCGGAGAGGCGTGGCTATATGGGGTAAAATTCTTTGATTTAAAAACCCTGCGAGTTTCTCACAAATACTTGTCATGGTTACTGGGGACGCGCTTCCTCATGTCGCAATATCTCGGGCTCTTCCCTGCACTCCTCGACTTTGATTTTAATCAACATATCAAATCATACGCACGGGGAAAAATTTCAAAATCGAAGCTAACGACTGAATTGGCGAAACATTTCAAAGAAACACGCGGTACACAAATGATCACCTTCCTCGACAATCACGATATGGATAGAGTTTTTTTTGATACGGGTAATGATATAGAGAAAATGAAAGAGATCGCATCCATACAATTTGCGACCGCTACGCCGATAATTATTTATCAGGGTACCGAATTTGCCATGACTCACGAGCGTAGTATGACGACATACAAAAGTTATGGGGACATGGTGGCGAGAAAAATGAT
>JAYSZV010000263.1:0-1044 GCA_043737875.1 Candidatus Lloydbacteria bacterium | reverse complement strand
TGGCGGGAATGAAAGTGAGTGAATTGGGCACAGTAAAACGAGCACCGCCTTTGATGCGCACCTTCAGGGGAGACGTTGTCGATCGCATTGAGGATACTCCTGCCGTGCGTACTCCTCACTCGTACACACCAGAATCAGCTTCAAGTGATGAAGATCATCATTTTGGAAAAATTATATTTATCCTCCTTACCGTCCTCGCATTTGGTATTGGACTCGGGATGTACGTGCTTATCGGCGCAAAATCAGAGGTCCCCACATCCGCCGACCCTGTCGTAATTCCACTGACCGAAAGCAGGGCGGAAGTACAAATTGATAACTCTCCACGCGAACAAGTCATGGCGGATATTTATATTGCATATGAGAAGTCATCACTTGCTTTAGGCACCACAAGAGAGATAACTTTTCTTGGAAAGAATTTGGATGGCGATATTCGTCCCGCTACCACAGCGGAGCTCCTTGTTAAAATATCCCAATCTTCGCCCCCTGCGTCACTCCTACGTTCACTCAGCGCAGTTCCATTTTATGGATTCTATGCCGATGATACTCGGCTGATTGGCTATTACTTACTTCAGTCACGCTCGTACCCCAACACATTTGCAGCAATTTTAGACTGGGAGGCAAACATGGCGCGAGACCTCGTTTCGTCACTTGACCCTATGTATGGAAGAAAAAATATCGCAAACATGAAGGGCAGACCATTTATCGATGAGCGTATCGCAGGTGTTGACGCACGAGTACTTCGTGATGTCGAGGGCTCACCGCTCGTCGCATATGCATTTGTAAACAAGAAAACGCTTATTATCGCAGGGAGCGACACGGCGCTTTTGGACCTTATTGAGAAAATTGCATCAGACCAAGTCCTCGTATTGCCATAAGACTATACTTTCACGTATGATATTTTCATATGGATACACACATTGCCGATCTAAAACAGAAACTGGAGAATGAGCACGCATTACTTATCGCACAATTAAAAGAGGTGGGGCGCATTAATCCGGATAATCCAAAGGACTGGGAGCCCATCGCAGCACCACTGAATATAAG
>JAYSZV010000262.1:0-1045 GCA_043737875.1 Candidatus Lloydbacteria bacterium | reverse complement strand
TCGAAGAATATGGTATCGAAAAGTTCAATCAAAAAGCGCGAGAAAGCGTGCTTCTGTACGACAAGGAGTGGAGGGCAATAGTGCCTCGCATGGGACGTTTCGTGGACATGGAGCGGGAATACAAGACGATGGACTCTTCCTATACCGAAAGCATCTGGTGGGGTTTCAAAACCTTGTATGAAAAAAAACTCATCTATGAGGGAAGAAAATCGATGCATATCTGCCCACGCTGTGAGACAACCCTCGCTGCATCAGAGGTTGCGCAAGGCTACAAAGACATTAAAGATATTTCCGTATACGTGAAGTTCGCACTAACGGACGAGCCGAATACATTTTTGATTGCGTGGACGACCACCCCGTGGACATTGCCGGGTAATGTTGCGGTCGCAGTACATCCCGATATCGAATATGTGAAGGCGCAAATATTGCAAAAGCTCGAAAAGACGGAAGAGGGTGCGACCCCGACCGCCCACAAAGAAGAGTATGTGTATCTCGCAAAAGAGCTATTGCAAAAATCACCAATGGTTGAGGATTTTTATGTATACCATAATCATCATTTGCGTATCGTAGGAAAGTCCGTGAAGGGCAAAGACCTTATGGGGAAATCGTACACACCAATATTTGACTACTATACAAACGACGCAAGCCTCGAGCATCGTGAAAATGCATGGAAGGTTGTGGGTGCTGACTTTGTGACCGTTGATTCGGGAACAGGCATTGTGCATGAAGCACCCGCATTTGGAGAAGAAGACATGGAGCTTGCCAAGAAGTTGAAGCTTCCGATGATACAGCACGTCCGCATGGATGGCACGATGAAACCTGAGGTGACGGACTTTGTGGGACTTCAAGCGAAGCCAAAGGATGACCACACTGCAACCGATGTCGCTGTCATCAAGGTCTTGGCAGGCAAGGGTGTACTTTTTGCAAAAGAGAAGATTGAACACAGTTACCCACACTGCTGGCGGACAGACAAACCGATTTTATATTATCCATTGGATGCGTGGTTCATTAAAACAACGGCGCTGAAAGACAGGATGATTGAACT
>JAYSZV010000261.1:0-1049 GCA_043737875.1 Candidatus Lloydbacteria bacterium | reverse complement strand
TTGTGTGTACGTACATACTCGATAACGCGAAGCTTTCCTTCGATACCTCGCGCACCAAACCCTCCGGGAACGATGATGCCGTCATATGCCTCAAGTTTTTTGAGATTCGCGCGAGGACCCTCAAAATCATCTGCGGTGAGCCAATCAATAATTGGCTTCTTGCCTGCATGATACGCGGAATACTTTAGTGCTTCGATGACAGAGAGGTACGAATCCGCAAGTACAAAGTCGCCCGTTGCAAAGTATTTTCCCACCACGCCAATACGCACCTCTCCTTTCGTGTGATGTACTTTTTTTACGAAATTTTTCCATGGCTGTAGGTCCACGGGCTTTTTTGACTTCAGCTTCAGGATTTTCATTATGGTTTCCGCCAGCTTATCTTTTTCAAAATTGACGGGCACATCATAGACACTATCAACGTCGGGCGCAGCGATGACCTGCTCGATGCGCATGCCTGACGAAGACGCAATTTTCTCTTTACGCTTCATATCCAAGGGCACTTCGCCACGCGCGATAATGATGTCAGGTTGCACCCCATAAGAATTCATTGTGCGCACGGCATATTGCGTCGGCTTGGTCTTCATTTCTCCGAGCTTTCCGGGAACGGGGAGATAGGACACAAGCACAAAAAGCACGTCATCAGGATGTGCCATCTGGAGTGTGCGGGCAGCTTCAATAAACATGACGCTTTGGTATTCTCCGAGCGTCCCCCCTATCTCGACGATGGTGACATCTGACTTATCCTTGTCTCCTGCGGCTTTAATGCGGCGAATGACCTCTTCGGGAATATGTGGCACTGGCTCTACGCACTTACCTCCATAGCCAAGTGCGCGCTCGCGATCGATGACACTCTTGTAGACCAAGCCTCCCGTCATGTAATGCTCTGTTAAAAGGTCGCATCCCAAAAATCGCTCATATGAGCCCATGTCTTGGTCGGTCTCCAGTCCTGTGCGCAACACAAATACCTCTCCGTGTTCCGTGGGGTTCATCGTCCCTGCGTCAACGTTGAGATAAGGGTCGATTTTTATTGGGGAAATCTTGAAACCGCG
>JAYSZV010000260.1:0-1055 GCA_043737875.1 Candidatus Lloydbacteria bacterium | reverse complement strand
CACTTAATGCGGTGGAAAAACTCCTCGCAGTGAATATCAATAATCGTCCAGTTTTTGCACGTATCGACCTCTTGGTATCAAGTGATCAAGAGTATGTTGATAGCGATTGTGGATTATCGGGAGAGAAATTGCGCACTGAAATCTTGTCACGATTTCCTGGTGCACCGGTGCATGTCTTGGAAATAAAAAAAGGCGATATTTACTGTGTGTTGCTCAATTATGGAATAGCAAATCAGCTTGAAGACCGCATTTCCTACTCCATGATTATTTCTCACTGGTGTGAAGAGTATATCTCTGACGACAATATTTTTGGGTTGCTTAGCCTGATGCAACAGCGAGCTCGCGTGGCTGGCCTCGCTATTTTGGAGATTGAAGAATTTGTGACAAAAGGGATAGCATCTAATACCTTTTCTGTGTGGCACAATAAAAGCATTATCTCTGTTGGAGGTTTTGATCTTCGTGCAGTACAAAGACCAAAAGATTTGCACATGAGTGAGACAGTGGAGGGTTGGAGCAATGAAAAGCATGAAAAATTTGGCAGTGGCACCGTAAAATACCCCACTGTTGGCTGTGAAGAAATTATCCCGCTCATCCGCTTGGTCAAATATTTTGGACCGACGATTGGCATTGTGATGCCCACTCAAGTAGTGCCTAAAAAGGTATTTAACGAAACGATAGACCCTACTGCGTACCATCGGCACCTTGCAAAGCTTGCGACCAAACAGAAGCGACAAGATTATATGGCAGAGAGTATTGGGGAGTCTCTTGAAGTGATAGAGCTGGGAATATTGCGGATATAGTGTTTGCAGTCTTGCATTTACAATGCATTGTGCAATGATGACTTTTATGGAACCTATCGATAACCCCCTCATGAAGCAGTATGCGACGATTGTCACCACTCTCGCCATTTCCGCAGGCGAACGAATTCGAGATGCATATATGCAGTCACTTCGCATTGAGCACAAAAATGGAGATGCGCACGATGAAGTAACCTCTGCAGACCGTGAGGTGGGGGAATGGATAGCGAACGAGCTTCGTGCACAATTTCCCACCCA
>JAYSZV010000259.1:0-2910 GCA_043737875.1 Candidatus Lloydbacteria bacterium | reverse complement strand
GAGAAGGCTGCGAACATCAAGCGCCTCAAGGACATTAAGTCGTATCGCGGGATGCGTCACGCGCGCGGACTTCCATCACGTGGACAACGCACGAAGACCAACTCACGTACCGTAAGAGGCAATGTCCGCAAGACGATGGGTAGCGGTCGCCGAAAACTTGAGAAGAAGTAATCAATCACATTAATAGCGTAAGCAAGACAACAATGGGTAAGAAACGAATAGTCAAAAAAGCAGGAGGAAGCGTGGACCAAGGTCTGAAGGCACGCTCGCTTTCACGTGTGCCGAAGAAGAAAATTTCGCATGCGGTTCTCAACATCCAGTCGACATACAACAACACCATCGTCTCACTTGCGGACGCAGAGGGTAAGGTACTCATGTGGTCTACTTCCGGCTCACTCGGTTTCAACGGTGCCAAGAAGGGAACTCCATTTGCTGCAGCAAAGATTGGTGAGCTCCTCGCAGAGAAAGCGCAATTGATGGGACTCAAGTCCGTCGATGCGATTGTGAAAGGGGTTGGATCAGGACGTGAGTCCGCTATCCGCGCCTTCATCGCGAAGGGGGTCGAAATCACCTCCATCAAAGACAAGACACCGGTACCACACAATGGTCCTCGTCCGAAGAAGCCTCGTCGCATTTAATATTTTTTTATCACCATATGAGCAGAGTTAAATGTAAAGTTTGTCGTCGTCTTGGAGAGTCCATTTGTGGGCGTAAGAAATGCGCCTTCGTGAACCGCCCTACTCCCCCAGGAAAGCCAATCAGTGAGCGCAAGCACCGCAGTATGGTGACCGAGTACGGTATCCAGCTCAAGGAAAAGCAGAAGCTCCGCCGTACCTATGGCGTCTCCGAAAAGCAGTTTCGTGCCTACGTGGAGAAATCCACTAAGGAGAAGGGCTCACCCGTTGATCACCTTTTCGAGAATCTTGAGCGTCGCCTCGACAACGTGGTGTATCGCCTCGGATTTGCCGTCAACCGCACACAAGCTCGCCAAATGGTTTCACACGGACACTTCGTAATTGGAAAGCGCAAAATCACTATTCCTTCCTATCGCGTTTCAACTGGTGAGGTCATCGTTGTTCGCGAGGGTAGCCGTAAGACTGCACTTTTCACCAATGCTACCGAAACACTGAGCAAGCACTCTGCTCCCGCTTGGCTCTCTACTGACCCCATCAAGCTCACTGCGGAGGTAAAGGGAACACCGAAATATGACAAAAATGAACTTGGTTTCAACGTTCAGTCCGTCATCGAGTTCTACGGTCGCTAGGATTCCTCATAAACTTGTTGTATAATATTTTCCAGTCAAGTTTTGAAATAAGTATTGTTACTAAGCCATAATTGCAAATTGCCATGCCAGACTACAATGTTGCGTTGCCATCAAAGCCGAAGCCTGTTCGCGAAGAAGGCTCACTGGGCGTCTATGAAATCGAGGGTCTTTACCCTGGATACGGTCACACCCTAGGGAACTCCCTACGACGCATCATCCTTTCGTCGCTTCCAGGTGCTGCACTTACATCGCTCAAGATTGAAGGTGTACTTCATGAATTTTCGACCGTAGAGGGCATGAAGGAGGACGTGATTACGTTTATCTTGAACTTGAAGAAGGTGCGCATCAAGATGCACACCGATGAACCTCAAATAATCAAACTCTCTATCAAGGGGGCAAAGCGTGTCACCGCAGCAGACATCGAGATTGGCGGGCAAGTAGAGGTACTCAACCCAGACCAGTTTATTTGTGAGATGACTGACAAGAACGCAGTCCTCGAAGCTGAAATAAAAGTCGAAATGGGCCTCGGATACCTCGCAAAGGAGGCAATACAGAAGGATAAAGTGGAAATTGGCAGCATTGCGCTTGATGCAGCCTTTACCCCTATACGCCGTGTCAACTATGAGGTAGAGTCGATGCGTGTGGGTGACCGCACGGACTATAATCGTCTCAAGATTACCATCGAGACTGACGGCACACTGACACCACGCGCAGCCGTGGAGAATGCAATTGAAATCATGATTCACCAATTGAAGGCGATTATTGGCTTCAAGGAAGAAGAACTCATTCAAGAAGAAATGCCAGAAATGCCTCCAGAGTCTGAAGAGACTGAGGGTGAGGACGGCGAAGTAGACACCGAGTTCCTAAAGACTCGCATCGACTCTCTCGATCTTTCTGCCCGCACACAAAACGCACTCACTTCTGCAAACATTCGCACAGTGGGAGGCTTGGTCCGCAAGAAGGAAGAAGATCTCTTGGGACTGGACGGCCTGGGCGAGAAGGGCGTACAAGAAATCAAGCGAGCGCTTTCAAACTTTGGCGTAACACTAAAGCAATAATATTAACCGTAGTCATTATTCAAACCGCGTATGAGACACCATAACAAAAACAAGAAATTCGGACGACAGGCAGGCGAGCGAGAGGCGCTGATGCGCTCTTTGGTGTTGTCTCTTCTCACGCACGAGAAAATAATGACAACGGAAGCGAAGGCAAAGGCACTTCGCCCGATGGTTGAGAAAATGATCACGAAGGCACGCGAAGGCGGGGTCCCAGTGGTACGCCTCATCAAATCACGACTCTATAACAATACCGACATCACCAACAAACTCGTCAAAGAGATTGCACCGAAGTACAAAGACCGAAAGGGGGGATATACACGCATCACAAAGATTGGTTCTCGCGGAGGACGAGGTGACGCGAGCCCACTTGCAACGATTGAGCTTATTTAATATTCGTAACCGATATACCATGGAACATGTCATAGATGCCAAAGGAAGAACACTCGGCCGCGTAGCAAGCGAAGTCGCGACTATTCTCCTCGGAAAAAATACAACGACGGTCGCCAAGAACGTGGTCGCCAATGTCACTGTACGCGTCAAGAACGCAAGTGCACTTTCGATTGCCGACAAGAAGATGAAGCAGAAGAC
>JAYSZV010000258.1:0-2914 GCA_043737875.1 Candidatus Lloydbacteria bacterium | reverse complement strand
AGATGAGGTGCGCGATCATTTTGGTGCGATTAATATGGCGGAGGAATTTGTGTCCAAGTCCTTTCCCTTCTGATGCTCCTTCGATAAGCCCAGGGATGTCTGCGAGGATGTAGCCGTGGAATGCACCAAGATTTGGTTCGAGTGTAGTGAACTCATATGCTCCTACCTTGGCACTCGCATTGGTGAGTACATTTAGGAGCGACGACTTTCCTGCATTAGGGAATCCCGCGAAGCCCACATCGACGAGAAGCTGGAGTTCTATATAGTAGTCGGCTTCTTCGCAAGGGTACCCTGGTGTCGTGCGTGTCGGAGCTTGTACGATAGAGCTTTTATAGTGCTCGTTACCAAAACCACCATCCCCACCGCGAAGGAGCAGTATCGGTTTATCTTCCGAAAGGATGTGGGTGATTTTTCCTGTTTTTAGATTCGTGAGCACCGAGCCGATAGGGAGTTTGAGTATGAGGTCTTCGCCGTTCGCGCCATGCAAGCTGTCTTTCTTTCCTGCCTCACCGTCTTCCGCTTGGAAGCCAGTTTCATGGCGATATTTAAAGAGTAGCCCAAGGTCGCGCGAGCCCACCACGTAGACGCTACCCCCTCGCCCACCGTCACCCCCTGACGGCCCCGCAAATTCCTTTCCTTTCTCATGACGAAAACGCTCAACGCCTGTACCGCCGTTTCCTGCTCGTATGTGTATGCGTAATTCGTCAACAAATGCCATAGTGGGGTGATGCTACGTGTTTAAGGCTATTTGCGCAAGCGCCAGTGCCGCATCCTTGGTTTTCGCGACAGCGGTGAAAAGTCGATTGTGGCAAAACACCACACCCTCCACCCCCGTAATTTGAGCGAGTTCGCTATCCCTTTTCCCTGCCCACGCGGAAGGCAAATCCTTGCGATTAGTAAATCCAGCACCTGCGTCACGGACACACCCCACGGTCCAAGCTGAATCCTGACTGCGTGGCTTCACCACGAATAGTGGCTCTGGATAATTTGAGAGCACATCTTCCCACGGGTGGGAGCCGTCGAGCACGATGAGGCGTTTGTCTAGGGTGCGATGATATACATCACGTACGACGCTACTCGCCTCAAGGCTGTCACGCTCATTAATTATTGCTAGTGAGAGGAATCGCTTCATGATGGGGAGTAGCTCCATAAAACGCTCGTCGTAAGTCGCATCTCCTTTCCAAGTGGGGCGAAACATTGCGACCATGAATTGCACGATGAGTGGTTCCGTGTCGGGTCGAACGCGAGAATAATAATCGAGACCATTGTCGCCCATATCTACGGGGTGACCGATGACTTTATCTATTGCCTCTGCCACTTCTTTTGAGCCCGCAATCGTTTCGCCGTATTTTTTCCAGACTAAGCCGAACGAAGAATACGGAATACCATTAGGTCGAGCACCCGCTCCCCCCTCTTGGTGATGGTCAAAGCGATTCGTGCCTACGTCATATACACCACCGACATCAACGACATAATCTCCAGTGCTAAATAGCGCTTCTTCACGAGTGCGAATTACCTCGTACTCCTTTCCATTGAGATAGATATCGAGTGCCGCAATAGCAAGGAGCTCATCTGCGTGAAATGAGCCACTGTGCGTGATAATCTTAACTTTTTGGGATGATGCTTCCATGAATAAGGAGTAAGTATTAGTTACCTCCGAGTTTGCCATCCTCGCCCATGACAATGCGGTTGACGACGGCCGATATAATCGACACTAAGAGTGCACCGAGAACTGCCCACCAGAATCCATCGACAGAGAATCCGGGAACAAATTTTCCTACGAGCCAGAACGTAAATCCGTTTACAATAAATGCAAAGAGTCCAAGCGTAATGATAGTGATGGGAAACGTCAAAATTTTGAGTATCGGGCGAAGCGTGACATTTAAAAGTCCGAGTGCGAGCGCAGCCACAAGCGCGACCGTAAAACTCGGCACATGAATTCCGATAAGCAATTTACTAATAAGCAAGATTGCGAGTGCGTCTATGAGCCATTTAACGATGAGTGTTGCCATAAATTGAGTATAACACAGGGAAAATAAATAGCGCGTGAAGTAAAAATCTCACCCCAAAAACAAAAGCCCCCCGACTATGGAGGGCTTTTGTATTAATACCGAACGAGTCGGTACACAAAGAGTGTACACCAGATAGGAAAATATCGTAAATATGAAGGAGTGGATAACGCGACAAATGATTGACCGAGATAGTATTTGCGGGTAGATTCGAGTGAGAAGAACTTGAAAGAAAGCTATGCAGACGAATAATCAAGCCACCCCGTGGACGATGTTCGGAATAACGCTTGTTGTGGCAATTCTCTATAACAGTTTATTTATCTGGCTATTTAGTAGTGGAAGTAATCCACTTCCCTACTGGGGTGTCCCACTACTCATGAGTGTGACGCACCTGCTCGGATTGGACCTGATAGTAGAGTGCGTTTTAATGAAACGCCCACTCAAGACCATGCACGAGACAACCAAAACGATGGGAATTCCAGCAAGTCTGGGGGCCGCGATTACCGCGCTCATGTGGGGGCTTGGAGTTGAGGAGAGTGCCATACTCGCCTTACTCATTGCCGTTGGTGTATGTATTTTTTCTTTGGTGGGATATTTTGTCCGTCTGAAGCGCATTGAAAAAAAGATGAAGCCTGCTTCATCGCCCTAACAACAAACGACTCGCACGTGCGAGTCGTTTTTTTATAAAACACCCAACTTTCGCAGTTCCCAAAAACAGCGCGCCGTCGCAGCAATATCATTCTTCGCGTTATGCGCTTCGGTGAAGTCCGTTCCGAATAGTTCATAGTGTAGCTCAGAAAGCTTGGGCCATTTGTATCCATACTGCCCGTCGATTGCGCAGAAATTTTTTGTACTCTCCATGGTGCAAATCTTTCCTTTTGTTTCGAGGATGTTTTGCATATTTA
>JAYSZV010000257.1:0-2923 GCA_043737875.1 Candidatus Lloydbacteria bacterium | reverse complement strand
GTTGTTCGGACTTGTATTCGAAGAAATACCCACATACGAGGAAATACTTAATGGAACACCTAAATTGTCTTTTGCTTTCAAGCTTTCTTCAGAGTTTTCACTCGATAAAAAGCACTTGGTGACCCTACAGAGAATCGAACTCTGATTTAAGCCTTGAGAAGGCTTCGTCCTAACCGTTAGACGATAGGGCCATATATTGTGATGATAACATTTGTTCGATTCAATTTGAACTCTGATTTCCGACTTACAGTCGCTGTACACCTTTTGGCTATTTCTGAAAATAGCTCAAAAGGTCTTGCGAAGCGGGTCCCTACGCACTTCTCACCTTTCGAAGGCTCATCCCAAACCATTAGACGATAGGGCCATATATTTTGATACTACCACTTCACTAACACTTTACTACTCCCAAGGCTTCGTCTCCCTAAGGGGATTCCCCAATTTATATTCGCTTACGCTCCTTAAATTGTAGGTCTCACCGCAAGGGTATTTCCCAATTTATAGTCGCTTACGCTCCTTAAATTGTAGGTCTCATACCGTCCGACGATAGGGCCATAAATATTCGACAAACTTCACGAACTCAAAAAGAATAACGGATTTAGGGCTCTTTGTCTAGGCGATATTTGACAAGTTCATTTTTTCGTGTAAACTACGCCCTGAAGACAGTCTTCAAATTTAGGAGGTATCGATGACAACTGAAACAAAGTATTCCTCTTTTGAATCTCAACTACGCGCTCTCGTAGAGGAAGAGGTCAGGGAGGAGATAATCCGTATAACGGGCGACCCCGACTTCCTTTTAATGTGGTCGCGGAAACCCCATGATTACATTGATGCGCAGGTGCGTAAAGCACTAGACGACGCTTGGTCAATTTTCCCTGATTGGTGTACAACAAGAAACGCCATATCGACTAAGGGCAAACTTCACGAGGTGTGGTCTACGCTTTCTCCGGAGGAGAAACGTTCTATAGCAAAATCATTCACTGTCTTTTATTATGCCTGCCCACAACCGCATCGCAATATTATTGTGGGGTGAGGCATCTTGTTCCTAACTAGCCTTTTCAAGTTCTTTCAATTCCCCAAACACCTCATTCATATAGGAATCAATTAATGTCTCTGTTCGACAATGACGATGGGCGCGGTGCAACGCTGGTGCCTGTAAAAATACTTCCACCTGGTGGATTTCCGCACACGGTGAACCCAGAAGACCTTACACCCACGAAGTGGTACGCCATTGCAATATTATTTCCTGGGTATGAATATAAAATCGATGGCCCTTTTCGTCCAACCGGTGAGATAGTCCCAATAAGGAACTCCCCTCCGTTAACGGGACAATTCCGATTGGAAGCATTGTTTGAAGAATCTTCAGCCCAAAGAAAAATTTTGATTCCTGCATTTGGTTTTCAGGCAATAAAGGGAATACAATACAGCCTGCATGAGTTATCAGAAGAAACGTTGAAGTTCTTTGAACGTTACAATAAAAACGTAACTCTTATCGAAGACCATGAATGGTCATGCTGGAAAACAGACGACAAGTATCACGACTAGTAATGCAATCAACCACCTCTATTGAGGTGGTTTTTTATTTTATACCATCGACAAGTAAGTTCTCCACATAAGTCCGAGGAAATTTCGAGTGAGGCATTTGGAAAATATGAAGACCTATCACCACGGAGAGTACTTCATTTTTCTAAAGTGGGGTACCACTAAGAAAAATTAGTCGCGGGATAGGTCTTCATATTTTCCAAATGCCAGAGCCGAAATTTACCGGACTTGGTGTGGAGAGGTTAGTTGGAGATGGTATTATACTGTTTTTGCCACTCGTCTTCCTGACGCACCAACACCGTTTTGGCTTCCAATTCATTAGCCATGAGTATTTTTACCGCACGCTCGAGACGTATCATATTGTCACCACTCCCCTGTGAGCCTTTAACAAGAATGATATCCCCACGCAGGAGGATGCTTGAGACAAATCTTCCCGCTTCCTCAGTGTCAGCAAATGCGTGGATGCACGCTTCGGGGAGTCCCGACGACTTCCCTGCCTCAGCAACAAAAGATGCACGAGCGCCAACCGTCACGAGCTCATCCACAAACGCACCAGCGAGTCGGCCTGCCTTCCAGTGTTCTTCTTCTGCATAGCTCCCCAGTTCGAGCATGTCCCCAAGTATGGCAATCTTTCTTTTCCCCGCACACTCTTTCAATGTTGCCAATGCGACCTCAACCGCGACGGGTGATGAATTGTATGTATCATCAATTATGGTAGTACTATTTTTTCCTGAGATAAGGCGCATCCGCCCATTCGGTGATTCGAATTGCATAAAGGAATCAACCATGCGTAACATCGTTTGCCCTCGCGCGATGCCCACTGCAAGTGCTGCGAGCACTGCCATGCATGACTGCATGCCGATTACGCCGTTAATGAATATGGGGTAGGTTTCGTTTTCCCAAATCACCTCACACTGCATTCCAACGGGGCGTTCGATTCCCTCTTCCTGTGCATAGCGAATGATGGCCTTAGTTGCACGCAATGTTGCCCCAGTATTAAAGCCATAAGTAATAGAGCGAATACCTCTCTTGTCGGTTCCTTCGACGAGTAAAAGTGCGTACAGGTCGTCGGCATTACCCACATATACCCCATCTTTGCCTAGTGCAGAAACGACAAGTGAGTCTTCGTTCCTTAGCGCTTCGGGGGAATCAAAGTATTCGACATGAACCGGCACGTCGGGGAGCCGTGTCACGACGGCAATGTCGGGGGTGAGCCACGAAGTCAAGCGTGCGATGTCACCGGGGTGATCCGAGCCCACTTCAAGCACAAGGGTCTTGGGATATGTTTCAGCATTCACGACGCGATAGCCATCTCGTACGTTGCGTATCCATGCAAATGGATTACGCCACGCATTTTCAAGCCCTAAGACAGTGAGCGGTACCC
>JAYSZV010000256.1:0-6901 GCA_043737875.1 Candidatus Lloydbacteria bacterium | reverse complement strand
AAAATTTGAAGGGCGCCCAAATTGGATGTTTTACTTCTTGGCTTCTGGGCGCTTTGCTCCGTAGAGAGAACGTCCCTGCATACGCTTGTCGACACCTGAAGCATCGAGGCGACCACGGACGATGTGGTAGCGAAGTCCAAGGTCCTTCACGCGACCACCGCGGACGATGACCACGGAGTGCTCCTGAAGTTTGTGTCCCATTCCTGGGATATACGCGGTGACTTCCATGCCGTTGGTCAAGCGTACGCGCGCAATCTTTCGGATAGCGGAGTTCGGCTTGCGGGGAGTCATGGTGGTGACCTTCGTACATACACCACGCTTGAACGGTGACGAATAGTAAATCGGGCGATTCTGAATCGAGTTGAAACCACGACCCATGGCAATTGCCTTAGATTTCTGCGCAACTTGCTTGCGGCTTTTCTTTACTAATTGATTAATTGTTGGCATAGCTAAATAATTCGATAACGATAAGATAATTAGTGCACCCACTTCGGGTACGTTAGGGTAGCGATAATCTACTATAACCACTGCCAAAACGCAACTCCTATATAAAAAGCTGAAAAACGACAACGCGCCTAAAGTGGTATACCTACAAAGAGTTCGTATGTCGCGTAAACAACAGGCAGGAAGAATTGCCACAAAAAGAACGCAAAGAAGAGGATGAATACGAGCGAGTAGCGCTCAAGATAATCACCAATATAGCGGTACCGATACGGGAGGGCGTTCAAAAGCACCTTGGAACCGTCCAGAGGGGGAATGGGCACGAGATTGAATACCGCAAGGATGATGTTAATGAAAACGATGAGGTGCATGATGGTGCGCATTGCTCCCGTGAACAATTCACCCCCGAAACGGAGGAATAATGCGAATACAAGTGCAATTGCGAGGTTGGTGAGGGGCCCTGCAAGTGCAACCTTGGAATCTCCCCATTTTTGATCACGAAGATTGTGTGCATTGTACGGAACAGGTTTTGCCCAGCCAAAGATAAACCCACCCGGTAAAAGAGCGGTCACAATGGGGACCAAAATGGAACCCATCGGATCGATGTGTTTGATGGGGTTCATGGTGAGTCTCCCTGCGAGGCGGGCAGTCGGATCGCCCAGATACTGCGCCATATATCCGTGAGAAACTTCATGGGCAACCACGGAAAATACGAGGACTGCGATGGAGAATATTGTCTGTATTATGTCTACGTCTTGCATGGTATTGGTACTCATGATAGCATGGCGGTCACTAAACCTTAAGCACACATAGGTGCGCGGGAAATAAATAAACATATGGCATCATCAAACGTCTGCAAACTCTGTGATAAAGGCTCCCGCATGGCTGGGGGGTATTCAAACCGCGTGCGTGCAACCAAATTCAACCCGAGTGGTGATACGCGCAAGTACCCAAATCTCCAGTGGGTAGCACTACCAAAGACGGTCTCCGGACTCTCTGGTGGTCGCATCAAGATTTGTACGCGATGCATCAAGGCAAGCAAGCATCTCTCACTCAAAGCAAAATAAATCAATTAAACCGCAAAGGCGGTTTTTTTGTTATAAAAAAATGCACCCGCTTGGGGTGCATTAAAGTGACCGAAATGTACTATTTTTCACAACAGACAAAGTGCCGTGCAGGCTTTTGACTTCCGCCTTTGTACACAATTGCCACATTTCCAGGATTTTCGTAGGCGTTCACGTAGTCCCAAGTTTGTAAAGCTGTTTTGCGAAAGAACGCATAGCAATGTGAGAGGAACTCCTTGTTGGGATGGAGGTTGCTGGCATCATGATGAAACCAGAAATACAACACCGGCCTCGGACCCTTTTGCGTTGGAATCATGTCCCAGTACGCATTAGCCAGAGAAAAGCGTTCCTCAAACTCCTCACACTCGTGGGCAACAGAGTGCAGGACGGGCCTCAGGAGAGGCGTTTCGTCAGCACTGATGTCAAACATGACCTGGATCCCATTTTCGGACTCGTCTCCATCGTTGTCGCACTGCCTTTTAGTCCGTCGAGGAAACCACGCAGGGACTTGTCCTGGCTTGACGCGAAATGAAACAAGGACAGATTTGCCAGCCTTGATGCAAACAGCATGTTCGGTGACGACAGTGACTTCGGCGACCTCAACGGTATTGGCTGGGGCATCAGGGGTCGAAGCTGGGAGAGCGTTGGTGTTCATGGAACACTCCTTTCAGTAAAAACATGTGAAGAACTGATTTGCGTCAGAATTAACGCGTACTTATTATATCATGCATTTTAACATTGCGCAAGCCATCTCTACTCGGGCGCGCTACATCCAAAGTACTCTTTGGATAATCAATGACGATACAAGGACGGACTTTGTATTCTTTATACTTGGAGTTAGTCGCGGGTGACGACCGTACCATCACTAATAAATGTGACTGTTCCCTCTTTTGCTGTTACGAGAGTGGGGATATTCATTTCCCCAAGAAGCGTGGTTACCTCTTTGTGCGGATGACCATAGCGATTTTCGCGTCCTGACGAAATAACGGCATAGTCGGGGCTCACTGCAGAGAGCCAATACCGAGAAGTGGAGGTACGTGAACCATGATGGCCGATTTTCAGTACATTTGCCTTGAGTGCTCCCCCAAACTGTCGCGCGACGTATTCTTCTTGTCCTTGTGGCAGGTCACCGGAAAGCAAGAACGAGGTCTCGCCGTAACGAATGCGCATGACGATGGACGCACTGTTTGTTTCCATGCCCAGTGTATCTCGGTCAGGATAGAGAATGTCCGCCACTGCTCCACCCCCGAGGTCAATCTGCATTCCTTGTTGCGCGATGATGTGTCCCGCGCCCTCTCTATTTATTGCACGAACGGTTTCATCATAGACGCCATTTTCTGAACGAGCTCCTGGTTCGAGCACTGCGCCTATGTCGTAGCGACGAAATACATCAGGAAATCCTCCGATGTGATCCATGTCTGGATGGGAGAGAGCTGCTATATCTATCGTGTTGTCCCAAAATGGCATTGTGCGTCCGAGCGCGCGGAGCACTGCCCCCGATGGTGGCCCCGCATCATAGAGCAATTGATTTCCGTTGGGGGCCTCGATCAGTACGGCATCCCCTTGACCCACATCGAGAAATGAAACGCGCAGTGTCGCTGGGTGCGCACGCGTACTTACAACCACAATAACAATATCCACCAATACAAGGAGGACGACGAGTACCAAAAAAATATGTCGCTTTGCCCACATCAAGAAAACACGCTGCTTCATCTCACTACCCTAAGGAATAGCGACGGTTCTGTAAAGATTACAATTTTTGATACAAGAGGCGAAACATTTTTTTGTGAAAATCTGCGAGGCGTGCGTTTTCGATAACGATACTTGTTTCCGCATTGAGATCAATGAATGCAACTTTGTTGGCATAAAGAAGCTCCACGATATTTTGCTCAAAGAGATCGAACCCTTCGGGGACGTACTTCATCGCACGCTCTAGTCGCGCCTTCTTGCCTCGACCTATGCGAGGAGCGGTTATGACAAATCGCTCGAGCTTCTTCGCATCACGCGTCGCACGATATTCGCGTGGGAGATATTTATTCGTCTTTTCGAGACTCACTTCTGAGCTGTAGCGATAGAACGTTTCCCCTCGGGCTGTTGTATTCACAAGATCACGAAATACCTCCGTCACACCTGCTGCCCCATGGAGAATAACGACGCTCGGCTCTTTGCTATTCTTGTGATACTCCGTCTCAAGTTCTGGGAGCATCTCCTTTGTCGACTCAAGAAGTTTTTCAATCATGCGCTCAAGCGTCGCTGGAGGCACTGCAAGGTAGAGCGTGCGCTTCCCCAAAAGATGCTCCTCAAGTAGTCCTTTATCGCGAAGTATCCCAAGGAGTGTGTATACACGCGGTCGATGTAGTTTCTGTCGCTTTGCTATTTCTGAGGCAGACAGTCCTCCAAATCGAAAAAGTGTGATAAAGAGCAAGATGCCATCCTTCTCTACTCCTAGTGTTAGTAGGAATGTATTCAATTTTTCCATAGTGTACTAATAATAGTACACTTTATACCTTAAATTATCAATTCAAATAATGATATTCTGTAAATTTTATAAAATTAGTACACTTTTGCTTACATTTTAGGACTACTTGTCATCGCATTGATACAGTGACTCCGGAATGATCGTTCATTGATAACTGAACACTCGTTGGAGGTCCTATGAAAGTACTCGAAGAAGGAAAATGGAAACAAGTTTGGTCTATGGAAATGTCATGCCCCGAAAAACAGTGCGGTGCAAAACTGCTTGCTGAAGAAGCCGATGTGGAGCCGATCGATTATTCTTCGAAGAATGACTTCTATGCGGAGTGTGGGGTGTGCGGAGGTATTATGACCATCACCTCGGACAAATTACCACTTCGGATGCAGAAAGACTTAAATAAGAAAAGAAAACATCGGAGTTCTTGGGATTAATGCGTGATGCCGGTTTTTAACCGGCATCTTTTTATGGTCTCTCGTTCAACACTGAAAGGAAACAATATGAAACTGAAAAACTATATTGCAGACATTGCTGACTTCCCAAAGCCGGGAATTTTGTTTCGTGACATGAGTCCACTACTTGCGTCTCCATCGGCCTTCAAAGACGCAATTCAACAACTGAAGATGCGCTGGGAAGGACAGGGTGTGACGAAAATTGCTGGATTTGATGCGCGAGGTTTCATTATCGGCGCTACGCTTGCTTACGAAATGGGTTTACCCTTCATCATGCTACGAAAGGCTGGGAAACTTCCTGGAAAAACTCTCTCCGTCTCGTACGGACTTGAGTATGGTAAGGATGTGCTCGAAATGAAGTTGGGAGCAGTCAGCGCAGAGGACAATGTGCTCCTCGTTGATGATGTACTCGCTACAGGCGGAACGGCAAATGCTGGTGCACTGCTTCTCAAAGAAGCAAGGGCATCCGTGGCGGGGCTTGCGGTAGTCATGGAACTTCTCGAGCTTAATGGACGAATGGTCTTCACTCATGAAATTTTCTCGCTTATCCAATATGGAGAAAGTGATGAATAATGTTGTGGAGAGTGCTGATGTACTCGCAAGGATGGGGAATATGTATGTGCTCATCGAGCGACTTACTTCTCAGAAAGGCCTTGCACTCCCGGGCGGTAAAAAAGAGTCAGGGGAAAATGCCCCTATCACAATAACGCGTGAGTTCAAAGAAGAAACAGGACTCATACTTAGTGCCCTGCAATTCTTTAAGAGGTACGAGGGCAGGGAGCGTGACCTGCGCTTTCCTTACTCAATCACTGATGTCTTCGTGGGCACAGCAACGGGATTCGTCACGAACGAAGTAGGGAAAACAAAAGTCCACCTAATGACCGTGCAACAAATTATGTGTATTCCAGAAGAATATTTTGCGTTTGATCATTACAAGATCATCCATGAGGTATTTGCGAAAACTGAAAAGTGCTGATACGTTGGCACTTTATTGACATTATGAGTCCGTCGAAGTACCGTGTGGACATTCTGTTCTTCTTTTTGTTTGTTTTCCGGAAAGGAATTTCTCATGGTCGATAGAGTAACCGTATCAATTGTCACGGTGCCAGAATGTGCCCCACTCGCGAAATCGGTACACCGCATTCTCTCCAATACAAAACCCCTCGACATTAATACGAGAGAAGGAATCATCCGAGTTGAAACTAAATTATTTGCTGACGGGAGTAGTCGACCGCAAATCATGAGTAGTGTGCGGAGAACTGAGGTGTACTTTTTCTATGCCATGCCACTCCGCGAGCCTGAGAGAGGATTGGCGAGACTTGAATTCTTATTGAATGCGCTCCACCTCGCCTCACCAATTTCCATTAAAGTGATTATGCCCTACTTTGAGGGGCGCCAAGACAGAAAGGATGCACCGAGAACCGCCATTACCGCAAAAGTGTGGGCACGTGCAATCGAACGCGAGCGAAGTGTAAATGGGGTAATGACATTCGACCTCCATGCTGAGCAGCTCATGCTGGCATTTGATACTCCCGTAGACAATCTGTGGGGACAGCGGTTACTCGCAAATCACGCAAAAAAAATGAGTAACGGGGATACAGAATTTGGTGTCGTTGCGCCCGATGTCGGTAGCACGAAACGCGCAAAAAAATTTGCAGTAAAAGCAGGCCTTCCCTTACTCGGTGTCATCGACAAGGAGCGCTCGGGTGCAAACGAGATAATGGGGATGCGCTATATCGGGAGCGACCTCACCGGATACCACGTCATTTTCCCCGACGACCTTATTGATACCGGCGGTACGATGGTGCTCGCACACCAGCTTGCTCGCAGACTTGGTGCTATCAATTGCACTGCATACGCCACGCACTGGCTTGCAAGTCCGAAAGGGAACTTAGGGAGTGCAACCTACACCGCAGAAAACAAATTTCGCGATGCAGGTCTTCGCGTCGTTGCACTCAATACTATTCCTCGCTCTGGAAGCTACATAATAAAACATAGTGACTTTCTGACATTTGTGCCATGTGACGACATGCTCGCATCGGCGATTGCGGAGTCACTGACTCCCGCCGGTAGTGTCAGTATGTTATCTGAATAAATTGTTCACTAGCCACCAAACTTTTGTTTGGTGGTTTTTTCATAATGCAATTCTATAGCTTACGAAATAACAGTTCAAATATCTTCGATTGAAAACGTGCAATTGTTTCATTTTCGATAATCACTGCAGTCTCCGTGTTGTAGTCGATGACAGCAACTTTGTTGGCATAAATTACTTGTGAAATATTATAGGCGAACAAATCGAAGTCACTGGGCACAACTTTGATTTCTCGTTCGAGTCGCGGACGCTTCCCCGCCTTGTTGGCCCCATTGGTGATGACTTTACGCTCAATTTGTTTTTGGTCACGGAGTAGACGATATTTTTTTGAAAGATAATTTTTTCGCTTATCACCTCCTGTCGTGTTGGAAGAACTGTA
>JAYSZV010000255.1:0-2932 GCA_043737875.1 Candidatus Lloydbacteria bacterium | reverse complement strand
ACCATTAAAAAAACAGCAGTATGACTGCTGTTTTTTTAATGGTGCCCCCGATAGGAATCGAACCTATATTTTGAGTTCCGCAAACTCATGTCCTATCCATTGAACGACGGAGACGAATGGAAATGCCACCATAAGTAGACTGGGTGGCTAGGGCAACACTACCACAGCAAATCATTCTCGTGAAGCCCTCTCAATTTTGGATGAATATCTATTGCGAACGCGGAAAATCGAGCGAAGTCCGAGGCAACAAGAATGCGATGTTTGTGCGGGTGTATGAGCTATACATCCGCCAGACTCGCGCCGTAGTTAACGAAGAAATTTGCCGATTTTCCGTGTTCGCCTAAAAGCCGAAGCGTTCGAGGAGAAGATGTGCCAACGACTCATGCAATTCCTTCTCTGGTAAATATTTGTCGAGCTCCACGCGTAATTCCTCCAGATCCATATCGTCAGGAACGGGGATAATAATGAGGGGTACGATGTGGCGATTGGATTCGAGGAGAAGGCGCGTTTCATGGTCGTGTTCCGCAATCGCATACCCATCGAGACTGTTGTATGAATAGAGCAGATTACCCGCACGGATGCCTGTGGTGCGGATTTCGACGTGCATCATTTCTGGTCTGCGTGCAGCGAGCAAGAGAAACGTGACTGTCCCAATAAATGTGAGCGTAATCAAAAGAAAGTTATTGATGAGAAACTCAACCGCAATCAGTGAGCCGGAAATGAGAATAACTGACGCATACCAGTCATTCGTTTTTTCGTAATAGAAATGTTCGAGGATGTCCCACTCCATATGTATGTATGTAGTATAACAAAAAAGAAAACCCTGCACAGCACACTTATGCTTTTTTGTTCTCGTATTACTAAAATTTTTATGTATAAAAAAAGAGACTCCCGAAGGAGTCCCTATGTCGCAACAACGTTACGATTATTTCTTTTTGCCACCTTGCTTCTTGCCCTTCTTGCCGACATCGTCGGAAGAGGCGTCCGTTTTCGGCGTCTTCATCTTGACCTGCTTGGCATTTGCCTTGCGGGAAAGCTTCGCTTGCATGCGGATGGCCAAGTTGGCCGCCGCGCGCTTCGCTTGCTCTTCTTTCGATAGAAGGGCGCCACCAGCGAGCTTCTTTGCGTTCGGCAGAACGATGGTGTCTTTCGTTTGCAGGTGGATGTACGTCTCCCGCGCATGCACCACAGTCTTCACGTAGCCGGCAGAGATGAGGTCGCCGTGCGTGTAGCCACCCTCGTCGGTAAGCACACGCTGGCATGCATTGAAGCGGCCGAGCACGTCCTTTGGAACCGCCATTTCCGTCACCCGGTAAATGTTGAAGAGGAGAACCTTGGTCTTGAGGAAGTCGCTGGCAGACACCAGTGAGCTTGTCGTCACGAAGGTGGCAATGCGTCCCTTGTTCTCGGGGAGTGCCTTCGGGTCCAGCTCCAGAATAAAGTCACGTTGTAGGACGAGCAGGTTCTGCTTGACCTCCATGTGCGGGCAATCCCGCGCCACGGCCGTCACAAACTCTGCGGGTACGAACCCACGGTTGGCGAGCGTGTCGACGATGTACTGCCACGAGCCGAGGCTCTCTGCGCTGGCCAAGCGGGCTTTCATGTCGTCGTAGAACGACGTGGTACGCTGGGCACGAAATTGGACGGGTTGTTGCAGGACTGCGGACATGATGCTCTCCTTAGAGGTGGTTGAACTAGGTTGTGGTAGGAACGAATCCGAACCTTTAAAATATTAGCATATTTTTATATGTCTGTCAACTACATTTTCCCTTATTCTGTATGCTCTTTTTTGCCATATTTCAATTTTTGAGTATAGTAATGTGAACATCGTGCTTCTCAGTGTAGAGGAGTGGCTGAGTGCAAAAGAATAAAGCAGGCAACGGCCCGACCGTTGTGGTAGGCACGATGTTGCAGGTGTAAAAATTAAATAGAATACGGAGGAGTGGCTGAGTGGTTTAAGGCAACGGTCTTGAAAACCGTCGTCCATGTAAGTGGACCGTGAGTTCGAATCTCACCTCCTCCGCAGTGTGTGGCACCATGTTGTAGCAAAATGAAATATCTCGGCATAGATTATGGCACGAAGCGCATCGGACTCGCGACTGCTCCCTCGGGTAGTACGATGGCTTTTCCCTTGCGCGTTATTCCATTTACTCCCACCCTCGTGCGCGATATCGCCGACATATGTATAGCCCTAGAAGTCGGAACAATCGTCATGGGCAACTCGCTCAACTTCCAGAATCAACCCAATGCGATTATGAAAAAAATTCTTCCGTTCGTTGAAGAGTTGAAAATTGCAACGGGCTTACCTGTCGAATTCATGAATGAAGTTCTCTCGTCGCAGGAGGCAATGCACCTGCAGGGGGATAATGCAGAGAATGATGCTTCTGCCGCGACCATCGTACTCCAAAGCTATTTGGACAAGGTGCTCCCAAAGCGCGCTGATGAATCCGACGAGGACGACGAATCATGATATTCTGTATTTGTATTTATCTACTTTCTACTCACTACTAACTACCTACTAATATATGGCATCCATCGACGACTTCCACGCAATCGAAATGAAAATTGGCACGATTCTCTCCGCAGAGTTTATCGAAGGGGCGGACAAGCTCCTCAAGCTCTCGGTTGATTTCGGTCCACTTCCCGTGACCGCTCCCACCTCCACACCCACAACTGTAACCGAAGAGGGAAGTGCATCAGCAGAACTCAGTCTACCTGCAACTGAAGAGGGAAGAGAGGCGCCCACTGTGCCCACCCGTGACATTCGCCAGATACTTTCAGGAATCCGAGAATATTACAGCCCAGAATCGTTGGTGGGGAAGCAGTGCCCTTTTGTCACGAATCTTGCACCACGCACCATGCGCGGACTCGAAAGTCACGGCATGATACTTGCGGTCGGACTTGAGGGTGGTGGCGCAGTGCTCCTGCATCC
>JAYSZV010000254.1:0-1069 GCA_043737875.1 Candidatus Lloydbacteria bacterium | reverse complement strand
GGTAAATTCTCTACCTAAATGCAACCGCCAGATCTTTTGATAATGTTGGGATTTTCTTAATAATACCCCGCGCCAGCGCAACCTCATACGCACTCCTGTACCCCAGTGACTTCCTATGCTTGTGATTGAGCACAAAGAGCATGGACTGGAACGCCTCCTCGGGCACCGTTGCAAGGTCTGTCCCCTTAGGGAGGAACCACCTGCGCGTGAGTCCGATGCTATTCTCCACATGTGGTTTTTGCCACGGACTTCCGGGGGTGCAGAAATAGGTGGGGACACCAAACTGCTCATGGTGAACATTCTCGGTACCATTGTCGCACGTCCACGTGGTGACGGGAACATGTCGCTGTATCACCTGCATGGAATCTACCATCGTACGTGCAGATTTATTCTTGAGGAGTGCCCCCACGAGCAGCATCGCATCAGGAATCACTGTCATATGTCCCACTGTCGGAGAATGCAATGTGTTGGGTGACACGAACAGGTCACTTTCACCATGTAATTGTGACGCATCATTTGGTCTGTATCTCAGGGATATTCTGTTTGGTATGAGGTGACGCTTGCGGAGCTGTGATTGTGACAACCGGTGCACCTTCTGCGTGCAAAGAAACCGACAGTACTCCTTGCCGTGAGTGCTATAGAGCCATTTGTATATCGCATTGGTACCCACACGAGGGGTGCACCCTTCCATCTTCATTCTTCCCGCAATCTCGTCCGGAGAACGCAGTGCTTTGAGTCCACGAATGATGCGTGCTTTCAGCTGGGGATATTGCTCTATTTTCATTCCCACCCGTTTGCTTCCTTTGCGGGATGCCTCGGCACACTCTTGTGCCGATGTTGCCTTGTATCGATGGTGCTTATTGGTGTGCTTCCCAAGCTCACGAGAGATGGTACCCTTGTCTCTTCCGAGGATTAGGGCGATCGCACCTGCTTTTGTGCCACAGAAGCGTAGGTGCTCAATACGGTCTCGTTCGTATTGCGTGAGATGTTTAAACGATTTTCGCCCAGAGTGTTTTTGCATACCTTCTATGTTACAAGAAGTTGCATTTCAAAGGAGAATTATCAATTT
>JAYSZV010000253.1:0-1073 GCA_043737875.1 Candidatus Lloydbacteria bacterium | reverse complement strand
TCCCACCCAATTTTAGGCTTATCCACATGGTGGGTGCGCAAAAATACCGAGTATTACTCGGTATTTTTGTTTTACGCAAATTCTATTGAAAATGATTTGCTATACTGGCGACAAGAAGTCTTTAATTTAATAATTTTAAACATTACGTTATGCCAACAATTTATGTAACGAGGAAGATTCCCGAGCTCGGACTCGCAATGCTCCGCGAGAAAGGATTCACACTCGATGTGAGCGAGAAAGACGGAGTACTCACGAAAGAAGAATTACTTGGAGCGCTCCGCGCAAAACCCTACGACGGTGTACTCTCCTTACTAACCGACACCATCAACGGAGAGGTTTTTGATGCAGTACCAACGGCAAAAATATTTGCGAACTACGCAGTGGGATTCAACAACATTGATGTGCCAGAAGCCAAGAAGAGGGGCATCGCAATCTCGAACACTCCTGGTGCACTCACCAACACCGTTGCGGAGCACGCCATGGCACTCATCCTCGCAGTGACGACACGCACCGTAGAGGGAGACCGAATGACGCGCGCAGGCAAGTATGCAGGATGGGGGCCAATGATGCTCCTTGGCATGGACTTGGCGGGGAAGACACTCGGAGTCTTGGGCGCTGGACGCATCGGTAGTCGTCTCGCGCATCACGCGAAACATGGCTTCGACATGGATGTCATCTACTATGACGTCAAACAGAATCCTGATTTTGAGCGTGAGACTGGCGCGCGCTTCTGTGCCACCGTCGAAGAAGTGCTCCGTGATGCCGATGTCGTGTCTATTCATGTGCCACTCCTCGATTCCACAAAACATTTGATGAATGCGGACCGATTAAAGATGATGAAGAAGACGGCATATCTCGTGAACACCTCGCGTGGTCCTGTCATCGACGAAGCGGCGCTCGTAGAGGCACTACAGTCAGGCACTATCGCTGGAGCCGGACTCGATGTGTACGAGAACGAGCCTGCCTTGGCTCCAGGGCTTGCGCAGTGTGAGAGTGCAGTCTTAACCCCCCACATCGCATCGGCCTCGGTACCGACGCGTGACGGTATGGCAAAGCTCGCAGCGGAGAACCTT
>JAYSZV010000252.1:0-1075 GCA_043737875.1 Candidatus Lloydbacteria bacterium | reverse complement strand
TCAAAGCCGAAATGAATGAGATGAAAGACAAGTATGGTGATGAGCGTCGTACGAAAATAATGAAGGGAGGCGTCCAAACGATTTCTATCGAAGACACTATTCCTGAACATGAAACGATTCTCGTCTTTTCTGCTGGGGGCTATATCAAGCGTACTGATCCTTCGGAGTACCGCACACAGCGCCGTGGTGGAGTTGGGGTGATTGACCTTGATACTAAAGAAGAGGATTTTGTGAAAATGTTTTTAACGACGTCCACACATGCAGACGTACTCTTCTTTACCGATAAAGGAAAGGCGTACCAAATCAAAGCATACGAACTTCCTGAGGGGCGTCGCGCGACGAAGGGCAAGTCCATCATGAACTATCTCTCACTTGGCGGAGAGGAGTCCGTCACATCCATGCTCGCCATGCCGAAGGAGATGAAGGCTGCCGAGAAGCTTTCGCTCCTCATGGTCACCGAACAAGGTGTCGTGAAGAAGGTTGCTGCTGATGGATTCCGCGATGTACGCCGTAGCGGACTGCTTGCAATCAAACTTCAACCGAAAGATCAGTTGCTCACTGCGCGATTCGTCGAGGAAGGTGACGATATCTCACTCGTATCCGAAGAGGGTCAGTCTATTCGTTTCAAGCACACGGATGTGCGCGAGATGGGAAGGAGCGCCGGAGGAGTACGCGGAATGAACTTGAAAGGCAAGGACAAGATTGTCACCGCCGACGTCATCAAGAAAAATGATGCTGATCCATTCTTGGTCGTGCTCTCTGAAAAAGGATTTGGAAAGATGAGTAAGCTTTCGGAATACAAAGTCCAAAAACGTGGTGGCTCAGGTATCAAGACGGCCAAGGTGACAGACAAAACAGGGAAGCTGATGACCGGACTCGTCGTCGCCGACCGCGAAGGGGAGATAGTCGCAATTTCAAAGAACAGCCAAGTGATTCGTGTGACCCTTAAAGAGGTCCCCGTATTGGGTCGTCAGACGCAGGGCGTGCGCATCATGAAATTGCGCGAAGGCGATTCCATCGCCTCTCTCATCACCTTGTAGGTAATCGCGTAATTTGGGCGCACTACTTGTCCTTC
>JAYSZV010000251.1:0-15090 GCA_043737875.1 Candidatus Lloydbacteria bacterium | reverse complement strand
GAAAATTTAAATACTAAATTAAAGTCGTGTATGTAGTCTTATAAGTAAGCGTACATGAGATACACACAGTAAAACAGGGACTACCGAACATATGCAGTATTTTGCTTTTCACGGCGTCATTGCCGAAGGGTTTTAGCCGAGCAGGAGTGCCACGAAATTGATTCCGATGAATAGGATTGCAAGAATGATGGTCGAAACGAACATCACTTTCTCGAAGCCACGACGTGTATAGGCAGCTCCGCCTCCTCCGTCACCACCTCCAAAAGCACCACCAAGCTCAGCACCACCGCGCTGAAGCAAGATTAAAGCCCCAAGGGCTACGGAAATTACGATTTGAATCCAGGGCAATGCCTGTGCGAGTAGTTCCATGTGAAAAAGAGTATAGCATAATCCTGTTTTGAGGCAAGATGGGGAGCAATTTCGTCAAAACAGTATGAAAAAGCAGGGAATGGATACCCTGCTTTGTTGTTTCGTCTATTTCGCTTATCGAGGAGCTCCGTTTGCCTCTGCCTTGATTGCACGCACGAGGAGTAGGTTCACCTGTTGTTCTAGGTCATCAAGTGTTTTGCGGTTGCGTGCCTCTTCCTCTGCATTCTTCCATCTGGTTACATCCGAAAGTGAACTCATTACCTCCTGATCTATTTGGCATTCGTTAGTAATGGTATCTTTACTAATCTGACTTTCATGCACAATAAGGAGCACCCTCTCAATCAAAGTGCCAATAACACGAACCTTCGCTCCGCGATTCAATCTGCAATATGTTTCTTCGCCAGTTGTTGGATGAATGATGGTGACAACGGGTAGTCGTGGGTAACCCCAGCCGTCAAAGTATTCATATGTGGTAATTAAGTCCCCACTTTTCAATGTCCTTAATTCGACCGTTGAAGTTTTGGTATTACTCGCTTTATATATGAGTCCGCCAACAAGCATGACAACAAACGTGACAAGCGCCCAAAATTTCAGCCAGTCAAACCCGCCATATTTTCCTGAAACCTTATGCGCCTTCGAATTACTTATCTGATTGTCCATAGGTACTCCTTTTATGATGAACCCTTCTTATAAATACAATCAAATTAGATATATGTCAAGTATGTTGAAAATTTCGTCAATTAGGCATGAAAAAGCAGGGAATGGATACCCTGCTTTGTGAGACTTACCGTGGTTGTGATTCTGCTTTGATGGCTTTCAGGAGCGCAAGGTTCTGAGCGCGCTTTTGCTCACTCACTGCCTTTTCATTGCGCTCCAACGCTTCGGCAATTTTCCATTCAGCCACATCATCGACAGAAACCAATATTTCTTGACCCCCGTAGCATCCATAGTTACCGCTCGCAGTATTTTCAAGAACAATAAGTAATGCTTGATTTTCACTTGAGCCAATGACTTCAAGTCTCGCCTTGTTACCCAATGAACAAGTGGACTCTTCACCTGTTACGGGATTGATTTCGGTCCCCTTGGACACAAATGCAACTTGTCGCTTTGGGTGAAGAATAGGAAATGAAAAAACAATCTCCCCCTTTTTGACGGTCGCAGCAGACTGACTCGCGAGTGTAGACGAACGCGTATTACCTGTTCGGTATTCATGCAACATTTTATTCATGGGTGCTTGAAAAATGAGCATAACCATCAACACTGCTGAAAGAAAAATGAGTATGGACAGCAAATAGTACAACGATTTCGGTAGTTTTTCGGGCATTTCAAACTCCTTTATGTAATGTATCCTCTTTCTATCTACTACTGAAATAGCTACATGTCAAGTATTTCTTTGACGCAACAGAGTGCTCTCACTATAATAGTGGCATATCAATCCAAGCTCGCACATCGCGTACCATTACGAGGTGTGACGTTTGGGTTGAGGAGAGAGTTATGGAGTATGTATAAGTGTAGTGTGTAGCGTATTTTTCTCCTCGCTACTTCCTACTCTCTACTCCCTCATTTATTATGAGCAGTTAATTTTTAAGCATATGGCAAAAACAAAAGAAGTGTCCGTACAACCCTTGGGTGATCGCGTGCTTATCAAACCGCTCGACGGCAAAAACGAGTCGACGACCGCATCCGGGTTCATACTCCCAGGCAAAGAAAATAATGAAAAACATGAACGAGGTACAATCGTGGCTACGGGCCCAGGACGATTTGCATCCGATGGCAAACGTATTGCAATGGAAATCAAGAAAGGCGATACGGTATGGTTCAAGCGCGGATATGACGCCGAAGAGGTGAAAGTGGGTGGTGTCGACCACATTCTCACGGGAGAAATAAACGTACTCGCAATTGAAAATTAATTTTTACTACCATGGCAAAACAAATATTATCGGGAGAATTAGCGCGTAAGGCGCTCAAGGCTGGAGTCGACAAGGTTGCTGATGCAGTGAAGATCACCATCGGTCCCCGCGGACGCAATGTCGTCATGGACAAAGGCTATGGAGCACCAACGATAACCAATGACGGAGTTTCCATCGCAAAAGAAATAGTGCTCCCCAACAAGATGGAAAACATGGGAGCAGAGATTGTCAAAGAGGTCGCGTCACGCACCGACGAGATAGCGGGTGACGGCACCACAACCGCAGTCATTCTCACCCAAGCACTCATCAAAGAGGGCATGAGTCGTGTTGCGATGGGCGCAAACCCTATGGGCGTGCGCCGTGGCATGGAGTCTGCACTCCGTGATGCGGTTGAGGCGCTCAAACTCATGGCGAAGCCCATAAAGAGTGACGATGAGATAGAGCAAGTGGCGACCATCTCCGTTGAGTCCGATGAAATGGGCAAAAAAATTGCCGAGACTATTAAGAAGGTAGGCAAAGATGGCGTGGTCACCGTGGAGGAGTCCCAATCGTTCGGCATCGAAGCCGAGATTGTGGAGGGTATGGAGTTCGATAAGGGCTACGTCTCTCCATATATGATTACGAATCCTGAGCGAATGGAGGCGGTCTACAAAGACGCCTACATTCTCCTCACGGACAAAAAGATTTCTTCTATTCAAGAAGTACTCCCACTCCTTGAGAAGATGGCTTCGACGGGACATAAGGAGCTGGTTATACTTGCAGACGATGTCGACGGCGAAGCGCTTACGACGTTTGTGGTCAATAAGCTTCGCGGAGGATTCTCTACGCTCGCTATCAAGAACCCTGGTTATGGTGAGCGCAAGAAGGACGTGCTTGCTGACCTTGCGGTGGTGACTGGAGGCACCGTCGTTTCTGACGAAGTCGGACTGACATTCGAGCAGGTGACCGTAGAGATGCTCGGTCGCGCTGGTCGTGTGATTTCTACTAAAGACAAGACCGTCATTGTCGACGGAAAAGGTAAGAAGTCAGAGCTCGTGAAGCGTATCGAACAACTCAAGAAGCAGATTACAAGCACCGACTCCAAGTATGACAAAGAGAAGATTGAGGAACGCGTCGCGAAGCTTTCTGGGGGAGTAGCTATCTTAAAGGTGGGCGCTGCGACAGAGACCGAGATGAAGTACTTGAAACTGAAAATCGAGGATGCAGTGAAGGCGACCAAGGCCGCTATTGCCGAGGGTATTGTCCCTGGAGGTGGTTCGACACTCGTGCGTGTCTCACGCATGCTTGAAGAAAAAATAGGGAAGAGTGATGCATCGAAGAAGGGGCACATCGATAAAGAGAATTCCGAATTCTTAATCGGTTACCATATCGTCGCGGACGCCCTTTCGGCGCCCTTCAAGCAAATCGTCATCAACGCAGGTCGCGATGACGCAGCGGTGTTCATCAAGCAAATCATTGAGTCGAAGGGCAACGCGGGCTATGACGCAGCGCGCGACGCGATGGTTCCTGACATGCTGAAGGCGGGCATTGTAGACCCAGTCAAGGTGACCCGTGCGGGCCTTGAGCACTCTGTGTCTGCGGCCGCAATACTCCTTACAACCGAAGTTGCAATTGCAGATATTCCTGAGAAGAAGGAACCGATGCCCCAGGGTGGTGGTATGGGCGGGGGTATGGACATGGACTACTAGCACAAGTAAAGAGAAGCACAAAAAACTACAAAAAACGCCCAACAATGGGCGTTTTTTGTATGCTTGCTAATTATCTCAAAAGATAGTATAATGTTCATGCATTCATCATTTCATGAAGGGTGCAAAAAAAGTTCTTTTTTCTCACATTTTTGAAAGAAATTCTATGTGTGCAATACTCGACGAGATTCAAGATGAATCTGATGAAGTGCTTTTCGATGAAGCCAGCAAAGCGGTCAATCGCCGAAAGCCACAAGATGAACCGACCGAAGATGACTGGCACACCTGCACCGTGTCAGATGCGGTCACCAAAGGTGGCGACAAGTGCTACATCCCGGTCACCAGGTTGATGCACACGAGTGACGGGTACTCCCGCCCCCGCTAATCAGCGAATGGTCACAACAGTGACACAAAGGCCCTCTCAAAAGGGTCTTTTTATTTCATTCTGTATTGACATTGTGGAGGAAGAGGAGAATACTTTGCATGCATTACCATCGCGGTGATGCAGGCGAAAGTCTCAACAAAGAGGAGATTGTGAATGATAAAAAAAGTAGTCACTACCGACCCCAGGTGGCTTGGCGGACAATTGCCAAGGAGCATTGATGTTGGAGATGAATTAGACCACGAAGATGAGCCACTTGTGCTCGCGGATGTTCCGATCAAAACTCGGACGCGTCCATTGATGCACGATGGCCCCACCATTGATGAGTGGTGTCGAATATGTGTGGAAAGACCGACACTGCGATAATCATTCATCGATACTATTTTAAGCGCCCTTGCAGTAATGCAATTGGGCGCTTTTTCATAACCATCCCACTTGAATACTATTGACATTTCTGAGTTGGCGGGTTAGTTTGTATATGAAATTACTGCTCTTTTAGTCAGTCTTTCTTAATTCATAAGATTGACTGTATATACACTCATAGGAGAATCTATGCCACGCACAGTCAAGCCAAAGCCTGTTCGCCCTACTCGCTCTACGGGTGATCGTGATTACTTTATCGACCCCGAACGCCCTCTACTTGGTGAATATTTTGTCGACAAAGAAGGCCGAAAAATATTCACCCATCGTTCTGGTCCGCACATGTACATGCATTACTACTTCGGTCCCGTCAAAGGATTCCCCGGTAGGATTTTCCCCATCACGGTAATACTCACACCGCCCCAGCGGATTCGTTCCGCAGCATATCCCCCAGGTGGTCAAAATGCGGGAAGTGGCATGGTCCGCTCTGGAGTAGGGAATGGGAACTACTCCTAACTGTTCTTTTCTATTCGAAACACCATAATATTTATGGTGTTTTTTTGTACCCACCAGAACTTCATGCATCTACGTGTAGAAAGAGAAAAAACAATTTGCCACCACGAGAGGGTGAGCTATAATGACACCATTACGGAATCAAACCCGTTTATTCACTAGTCATTAATTTTTATGTTTAATTTAATTCTTTTGGCGGTTGTCGCTGTCGCCATACTTTGGGCCATAGGACTCTACAACAATTTCGTGAAGCTTATTGCGCGCTCGGAAGAAGCGTGGGCGGATATTGAGGTCCAACTCAAAAGACGCTACGACCTTATCCCCAACCTCATCGAGACGGTGAAGGGATACGCCAAGCACGAAGAGGGCACCCTCACGAAAGTCGTCGAGGCGCGCAATTCTGCAATGAAGGGCGGAAGTGTCGAACAGCAAGCACAGGCGCAGAACATGATTACTGATGCACTCAAGTCCGTCTTCGCTCTCTCTGAGGCGTATCCTGACCTGAAGGCGAATCAGAATTTCGCGAAGCTCCAAGATGAGCTGACGGATACCGAAAACAAAGTGCAGGCCGCTCGCCGTTTCTACAACGGCAATGTGCGCGATCTTGCTATCGCCGTCTCGTCATTCCCAAGCAACCTTATTGCAGGAATGTTTAACTTCAAGAAGAAAGAGTTTTTTGATCTTCCTGACAATGATGCCGCACAGGCACCCGTTACCGTAAAGTTTTAATTCGGTAATTATAATAAAAAATACTTCGCACCATGCGAAGTATTTTTTTTATATAAAACTCACACCCCGCTCTCACTTTTCTTAAACTGTTTCATGTACGCGCTGAGTACCCCCTCGCAGGAGGCTCTTTGGGAGTCCTCGAGCAACTGGCAAAGAATTGTTGCTTTCTCATCATTGTGGTCATAGGCGACAAAGTTTTTTACCGCCCCAACAATACAAGAGTCAAAGTCTTGTGGGGTGGAAGTGAGGGAGCAGTGCGTATGCGTCCTGACTGGGTTATACATGCTTCCCGTGACTATTTCACGGCCTATTCCTTCGATACATGCCGAATGATATCCCACCTCTTCTATATTTGCGCATGTAGCAAATGCTATAAGTGGATTTTTCTTTGCGTGGTGCCACACGTACGTCGCCTGAGTGCCGTAGCATGTTCCGCGAAATGTGCTCTCAGCAAGATCGTTGCAGGGAAAGAGAGGGTCTTCTCTGCGAATAAAACTTGTAGAATGGTCGTCTTCAATTGCATTAATGTTCTCCATGAATACTCCCGCCGCACAATTCTGCATATCGTCTTTTTCCTGAAATTGTGCGCAGTGATCAAGTGCGGTAGGAAGTGCATTTTTGGAAATATACATGAATGCATGCCCCGTACCGTGGACGCAGTTAAAGTAATGAAAATAATTTGCTTCAGTCTTAGGAATATCTTGGCAAAATTGATTTACGAAGACTGGGGTAATACTCGCGATGGTCATCCCACGCATTTTTCCCTCTACCACCCCATGATAGTACCCACTCCAACAGAGCGGGTCGCCCTCACTAAAGAGGGTGCTCATGAGTGCGGGTTGTTCAGCCGCCGCGCGCCCTATGGCATGAGTTACTTGATGACAGTATCCTTGGAGTCTAGGTGAGGTGGCGTAATGTTCTTTCGCGTCGCGAAGTGCGATGGATGCCCCACTCGTTGTCACGAGTTCGTAGTAATACGCATTGATGCACCCTAGTGAAGCGGTTGGTTCTACGATTGAGCATCCAAAATGGAGGCGTTCCATGGTCAGTTGCCATTCGTGGACGATGCCCCGCTCCAGAAAACTCAACATGGCGAATGCTCCTACGCACATGGGGAGAAGTAAAATGAACCGATGTTTCATGAAGCGTCTGTACACTTCGTCATTATATGATGTTTTCCTCGACCTTGCCCTCTCCCTTGGTAAGGTTATAATATGTGCATATGGCAACACTCTACAATCATCAATCAACAAATATCGCAAAAACATGGGCGCTTCTCGCGGGCTTCCTTATTTTTGTTATAGGTTTAGGCTTTTTATTCGCACAAGCCTACGGAAACCCGACATTTCTCTACGCTGCTATTTTCATCAGTCTCATCATGAACGTGGGGAGCTATTGGTATTCCGACAAGCTTGTCCTCTCAATGGTGCATGCCAAACGCGTGGACCGCGCTACCTCACCAGAGCTTTGGAACATTGTTGAGAATCTGGCTATCACCGCGGGACTGCCGATGCCCGCACTCTATATAGTCGAAGACCCATCCCCAAATGCATTTGCGACTGGTCGCAACAAAGAGCACGCCGCAGTGGCCGTGCACACGGGGCTATTGAAAATTTTAACCAAACCCGAACTCGAAGGTGTGCTTGCTCATGAACTTTCCCACATCGGGAATCGTGACACACTCGTTTCGACCGTCGTGGTAGTGCTTGCGGGCATCGTTGCGCTCGTTGGAGACATGTTCCTCCGTATGTCGATGTTTGGAGGTGACCGCAGACGTGAGGGCGGGGGACTGCTTCTCGTTGTGGCAATACTCGCCGCCATCTTGGCGCCCATCGCGGCGACGGTGATACAACTCGCCGTCTCGCGTAAACGCGAGTTTCTTGCAGATGCATCGGGGGCACTTCTTACACGCTATCCCGAAGGGTTGGCTTCTGCGCTCGAGAAGATTCATTCGGTGGGAATGGTAAATCCCTCGACCACTGCATCGAATGCGTACGCACATCTCTATATCGACAACCCCTTTGGGGGAGCGGGCAAGAAGCTCTCCAAGCTTTTTAGCACCCACCCATCCGCTGAGGAGCGCATAGCGATTCTTCGAGGAATGGAGATTCCGTCCTAAGTTGCTCAAATACCCTTAATAGAAAGGGTGTTTTTTGACCCGCAGATGTTTGACAAATTGCCCTATAATATGCTATAATACTTTTAGATAGGTAAAGCAAGTAGTTGCTCATTGCCAATCAAAACGGCTTAAAAACTTCATAAATTTTGGAGATAGGAAAATGAATCGTACTAGAGATTGGAAAAAGTATCTTTCGGTTTCCACGCGAAACGCCATCCGTGCAATTTCTGAAAATAACAATGCACCCCTGGGTAAAAAACTGCGTTACGCTGGTGCAATCGAGCGTTCGGCAGATGCGGACGAACCGCAGGATTTTGATGATCGTAACGTGCTCACCCAAGACGGCTACGCTATCACCGAAGATCTGCTTGGTCCTAATGTCGAAGATGATGACACTGAAGTTGAGGATGTTGAAGATTCCGAGGAGTGGTATGCAATCGACGACGAGCCCCGCTCTACTCGTGCGCACTTCACTTCGCTCTCTACCCGCGAACAAAATCGGATGATTGATCGTTGCAAAGCTGGCCTATGCGAAAAGCTCGGCATCGCTATTTGTGACTGGGAACCGAGTGATGCATTGATTCTCGATGCCATCGAAGGCGACATCTCGAATGATATGCTCGTGCAGTTGGTATATGCCGAATACTTGGCAACCCCACAGCCACCAGAAGGTAATCCGTCCGATGAGGAGGCCCCGCCTTCTATGTCGCATGACCAGTATGCCATTGGGCAGGGTTCTCGCGAGTGGGGTTTGCCGAACATCGGCCGGCGCAATCTGTCGGACCAGCTCGTGCGTTGTGATAACCGTCGGGGGCCCCGTACGATGAAAGGTCGCCGTCCGGAGTCTGGACACGTCATCAATTTGGAATCGCACTGCCCGAAGCATGGTCGCCAAGACTACCGCCAGCAACTGCCCCGCATGTTGGAAAAGGCGGAGCGTCATATGGCTATGTACGATGCGATGAGCGAGAGGATGATGATCGAATGGTCAGAGTCGTTCCCGAAACTGAAGCAAGAACCGCCGACCTACCTCTCAGTGAAAGAGCAAATCTTTATGATCTCCCGCGTGGAGCACATGAATGAATGGCTCTTTGACCTTGTGATGGAAAAGTTTGAACGAGAGTTTGATGAGAAGTACCCACTGTACCGTAGGCACAATCCTTTTCTTGCATCGCGAACCGTGTACGCGAACTCCTTGTTCGATCTCGCTGGTGATTACAACACGTTCATGCACTTGGATGATGATGGGTCGTGGGACTGGCCGGAAGCTGAGGACGAGCAATCTCCTTTTCCAGATTCGTGGTTCGACGAGGACCTTTACAGCGACATCTTCGCGGACTACGGCAATACAGATAGGGATGTGGATGCTCGGCATATCGGGTACTCGTCTCGCCTGCGTTTTACTGGTCGGTATCGTCTGACACGGCGCATGGTGACGAACATCGCTCGACTCTTAGCATGAAGTAGGTAAGTACCTCTTCTTTAGCAGTTCTTTTTCACAGGCAACCTTCGTGTTGCCTGTTTTCTTTTTCACTTTTTTGTCATCCTGTGCGTATCAAAAAATTGTCAAGGTTTAACCTTGACATCGGAAGAGTATATTCACAGCTTCACGTGGGATTGCTATAATGAATGCATGAAAGAACTGATCAACAATATAAAGCAAAGCATTTATGGTCCCGCGTATTATCGAAAGGTACTCTCAGAGCCGTTTAGCGCATCATGGAAATATTATTCTGCATTTGCGCTCCTCATTGCAGTCATCCTCACCATCGTCTCTTCGATACCACTGGTATTTGTTGCCAATAAAGTTGCGCACGAATTTCCTCCGAAATTTTTTGCTTATTACCCCGATGACCTCGAAATTAGTGTCAAAAATGGCATTGTGACGAGTAGTGTTACAGAGCCGTACTTTCTCCCAATCCCCAATGAACTGAAGGGCAGAGAAGAGGTTGGCACACTCGGCAATGTTGCCGTCGTCGACACAAAGACCACTTTTTCTATTGAACAGTTCAACGCATATAATGCTATGTTCTGGGTGGGGCTCGACCAAGTAGCATATCGCGACTCCCGTGGTGCAATTCGTATTGAGCCTCTCGATCGCACCATGAGCTTTGTGCTCAATGAACAAAAATTACAAAAATTTGAGGAGCGCGTTAGACCGTTTTATAGCCTCATTGGACCGATTATTGTAATGGCCATTTTTACAGGGTTGCTCGTGGCGTTTGGAGTAAACTTTGTTTACCTGCTCTTTGGGGCACTCCTCATCATGCTCCTGGGTCGCTTTCTCAAGCAGACTTGGACGTATGGGAAGTCATATCAGATTGGTCTCCATGCTATTACACTCTCTCTTCTCGTCGACACACTCATTTCAATTGTTGGTCTCGGGCTCATTCGTTTACCTCTCGCATCAACCATCATCATGCTCTTGGTGGTGTATGTGAACTGGAAAGATGGTTCTGTTCCAGTGGCACCAGTAGAGGAAGGTGATATGAAAGTTATCGAAGGGTAATACTAATTATATGAAAACAATTTCACTTCAATCAGAGAAATACAAAAGTATCGATGATTTTTATGTGGATATTTCCGAACAGCTGAAATTACCGGAACATTTTGGTAATAATCTCGATGCATTTGAAGAATGCCTTGCGCTTCATGCGAAGAGGGAACACCTCACTATTGTGTGGCAAGGGTACGAAAAATCGCGCTCGGCATTCGGGGTGAACGAGCAAGGTGTCAATTATCTTACTGCGCTCCTCACTATCATGAGTGAAACGAAAGGCGTGACACTCCTTCTCTCTTAATGATGTGAGAATGGCGTGGGGGTAGCGCCTCGGCGTCCCATTGTCGATTTCCGACGAGCGCCTGCAGTATGAATTCCCCACATCAAGTCATCAAAACCGATGGCGATGACGTTCTTCCATATCCCACTTGAAAGTCTCTCGATGGTACCTTCATTGTGTGCATTTCCAATAATATGCAATGAGCCAAATTTGGTTAGCGTTGTGCGGATTACATACTCCACATCTTTTTTCTTGGTGATGTCCGCGCATATAAAAAATGTGCGCACTGGTTCAAGTGAGGAGATAATGGAGGGCACAGTGTCGACGCACACGACAAAAGTATTTTTCTCCTCCAGTAATTGTTTGACTACTTGAGCTCCTTGTTTGCCCCCCGCGTGAAGCACGATGGCTATATATTGATATTGTTCGCATTGTTCATTTTGCATGTTGGTTCTTTGTATATGCTAATAAAGGTCATTTGTATCAACATTCGATGAATATTCTCCGAACAATAATAAGTACTGAATACGCCATGACTTTATCAACTATTCACTGTGATTTGATATAATTTCCGCATGCGCACTCATTTCACTTTCACTCGTATATTACTCGTGCTTGTTTTACTCATCGGCTTTGGCATTGCGAGCTATGCAACATACACATACCTCATCGAGAAGCCTCCGCGATTTCTTATAAAATTAGTCACGAAGCAAAAGCCTCCCCCACCGTTACCACTTGGTGATTTGGCTCCACTGAATGTACCCAATGGATTTGTAGCAACCATCTTTTCGCGCGAGACTCCAGGTGCGCGCGTGATGACGCGTGATGGAAGTGGGGCAATACTTGTGTCGCTTACCAAATCAGGGAAAATAATTGTACTCACGGATACAAATGCTGATGGTCGCGCCGAAGTTCCCATCACGGTACTCGAAAATCTCAAACAGCCACATGGCGTACTCGTGCGATGTGCGCCTGTTGTGGGAATGAGCGAAATGGGTAGTGGTCCGTGCATACTATACGTCGCTGAAACTGATGCGCTGAAATCTTATGCATATGATGCAGTTGCCCACACGGCAAAATATATTGCAACACTCACGACGTTCCCATCGGGTGACGGACATTTCACGCGCACGCTCTTGATGCACCCCGACAACAAACGCCTACTTATATCAATCGGGTCTTCGTGTAACGTGTGTGACGAGGAGGACTCGAAACGCGCCACAATTATGGCGTTTGACCTCACGACAAACAAGGAGATAATTTTTGCAACAGGCTTACGTAACAGCGTCTTCATGGCGATGCATCCGAAAACAAGAGAAATATGGGCAACGGAAAATGGGCGCGATATGATAGGTGACGGAATCCCACCCGATGAAATAAATATTATTTCGGAAGGCAAGTCGTATGGGTGGCCATGGTGTTATGGCAAGAATGTGCACGATGATCGGTTTGATAAGAAACGTTATGCGCGAGGACCTTGCGCGGACTCAGAGCCCTCACACATCGATCTCGTTGCGCACTCGGCAGCATTAGGGCTGGCCTTCATTCCTGCGGAGGGTTGGAGTAAAGAATTTGCGGGTGATCTTCTCGTTGCATACCACGGCTCATGGAATCGTTCGGTCCCCACAGGGTACAAGGTCGTGCGCTTCGACCTAGATGAAATGGGTATAGTACAAAACACGACGCCCGTAGATTTTGTGACGGGTTTTCTCGCGCCCAATACTCCTGTAGGCGACGCACTAGGAAGACCCGCAGACATACTTGCCGAATCAAATGGCGAAATCTATCTCTCAGACGACAGGGCAGGGGCTATCTATCGGATTACCCAGCAAGGAGCGAGTAGTACGCCTGTTGAATAGCTTAGGCATTCTTTCAAACAATGCGGAGGGTGAGAGATGTGGTCACAAATAATTTCTTTGTAGAGGATGAGCGATTCGCCGATTACATCGGCAGGTACTTTTCGATTTCGCGGACTCAATAACGAAAAGTCTTTCGAATCTCTCACGCAGGAAAGCAGTTGCCTGCTATCCTCCGCCAAACAAAATCACCGCCTATCGGCGGGATTTTGAAGTGGCGGAGGATGAGAGATGCGGTCACAAATAATTTCTTCGCCGTCGCTCAGAAATTTTTGCGACCCCGACTCGCGACCTCGCCTGCTGGCTCGGTATCCGCTCCGTCTTTCGAATCTCCCATCCTGCGCTCAACAAAATCGCCCCAAAGGGGGCTGATTTTGTACGAGCGGAGGATGAGAGATTCGAACTCTCGAAGGCTTTGACACCTTGCACGCTTTCCAAGCGTGTGCACTAGACCGCTATGCGAATCCTCCAGATTATATTTTTTTTTGTTTCTATATTTATTTATTGGAAAGCCCGCTTTTCAAGTCTATTCTAATGCATTTGGCACCAGACCAAACTATGCGAATCCTCCAGTCACGATGCACTATAGCAAACGGTATATATTTTGGACAGAGAATGAGAGAAAAGTAGGAGATCGTTGGTGGAGAAATGAGGTTGACAAAAGTTAATAACATAGTAGTTTAAACCTCGGTAGTTCGTCACATTTTGTAAAAGGAGATTTAAATGGAAATTCCGAAAGAACTCGATCCTCGTGGTAAGGGGATTGAAACGAAACTAAAGCTTGCAGGAGTCGCGGTGGTGACCGTGCTTGCATCAGGTGTGGTTATTGTCGGTGGATTGGGTGTTATCGCAGCGGGCACAGTTGCCCTCGGTGCGCTTGTGATGGTGAACTTTGTTCCTGTTGCAGCGCGATGGATGGCGCTCAAAAAGCAAGGAGCACTGACGCAACTTGCGGAATCCTTTTCTGAAGAAACTGTTCGCGAAGACGAGCGCCAAGAGGGCGATCGGGTACTTGAGGCTGAAAATGCCTTCAAGACTACCAAGTCTGAACTCGAGGGCGCAATCGAGGAGATGAGAAATCAGCTCGTCGGAGCAACTCTCGAAGAATCAGAGGTCATTAATGGGCAAATTCAGCAAATGGAAGTAGTGATTAGCTCGCAAGAAGCAGCACTCCGCGATCGACAAGAAGACCTCAAGGAGCTTCGTCGCGTCAACAAATTGTTGATTGCCATAGACCGTTCAGCTCGGGCAATGTCGAAAGCACAAGGTGCAGAACGAGATCCTGCTGAACACGAACGCCTCATGACGGCACGCAATGCCATCAAAACGAGAATGCGCTCAGCAATTGCAGGGCAACAAGTCGAAGCAATGCGACGCGAAGTGCACGGCTCGCTCACGGGGGCAACAAGACGCCCTGCACCCATTCCTCAAGTAGGTCACTCAACTGGAGAAGTCATCGACATCGTACCAACCAAGGAGAACGTTCATGTTCCGCATCGGCGCTAGTCTCATCGTCATTGTGGTTTTGGCTGTGAGTTGGTTTGTCTTTGGAGATCATTCTTCTGGCAACCCTCCCTCAACTGAATCCGCACCAGCATCTCAACCCTCAGCCGACGACGATGCCTTGCGCAGAAGTCTCGGTGGCAAGTAATTCTGTTTTCCCAACCACCTCTCTTGAAAGGAGATATCCATGAAATTCAGACACTCTCTCGTTGCACTCTCTGCCCTTGCATGCCTCAGTGCATTCACATCAGCGCAAGCTGAACTCCTTGTTTCGACCGGTGGGCCCACAGGGACATACCACCAATTTTTTGTCGACATCAAGAATTTGTGCGGAGGTAAGGTTGATCTTGTCGAAGTCCCATCAAAGGGTGGTGACGACAACCTCGACAAACTGATCAACAAGGACGCCGACATTGGCTTCGTGCAGACTGATACGCTCAAATTCGTGGGGATGAAAAATCCCGCGGTCAATGAAGCTGACATCCAGACACTCCTCCCGCTCTACAACGAAGAAGTGCACCTCATCACGAGGGGCGCCTCGAAGACCACTGGAGGAATCACGATCGGTGGCTTCAATGTTGGTGGCAAGTCTATTGCTGTCACCAAAATTGAAGACTTGAAGGACATGAGAGTTGGTGCGTGGGGTGGAAGTATCACCACTGCCAATGCGATGAACGTGTTCGCAAACATCGGAATGGTCATTGTGCCGTTTACGATGGACAAGCCCAGTGATGCAGCGAAAGCCGCTCTCGACAAGGGCGACATCGACGTCATCCTCGCTGTTGGTGGACAGCCGTTGGGGTTTGCAAAAACACTCACAACGGCATACCGCCTCTTGGATATTGGCGGAGCTGCGAGTGGAAAGATGAGTTTCTATGTTCCCG
>JAYSZV010000250.1:0-6961 GCA_043737875.1 Candidatus Lloydbacteria bacterium | reverse complement strand
GGGCGATGGACTTTGATGGATTCGGCATAGGAGGCTCATTCAACAAGAAAGACATTGGTACCGCAGTGCGTTGGGTTAATGCGATACTCCCCGAAGATAAGCCTCGTCACCTCTTGGGTATTGGAGAGCCGGTAGATTTTTTCCTAGGTGTTGAAAATGGCGTTGATACGTTTGACTGTGTGGCAGCGACACGAATGGGGCGCAATGGCGGTCTCTATACCGCAAACGGAAGAATCAATATCAACAATGCGCAATTTGTAAAAGATTTTACGTCCATTGATGCATCCTGTGCATGCTATACGTGTACACACTACACACGGAGTTATCTCTCCCATCTTTTTCGCGCAGATGAAATGTTGGGTGCGACGCTTGCATCAATACATAACTTATACTTTACGGTACAGCTCGTAAAAAAAATCCGCCAATCAATATTGGACGGAAGTTTTATGTCATTCAAGGAGTCGACACTGCGAGCATATTATGCTGACTAGTCTTCATCATCAATAGGAAAGAGGGGTGCCTCTCCTCCGTCTCCAATGTCACGGATGGGTCTCCATTTATCATAGAGCTCAGTGAAATCAAACTCTTTTTGCTCGTCATCCGACGAATCGCCTTCTTGCTTTTTTGTCTCAACGAGCATCGCGCATTGGCCCATGTGACCCTCGGGAAGAGCACAATGACCGACGACAATGAGTCCTTTTCCTTTGCCAAATATTGGCAGATCACAAGATGCTGCCATGGCTTTCTCCAATACTATACCTACTCAGATTATACACCTAAGTAGGGTGAGTAATATGCGTACGATAGATTATTTTGCTCAAATCACAATTTTATGCTATCTTGTCAAGTATGAATTTTAACCTCAAGTCAGATTGGAAACCTTCCGGCGATCAGCCAGAGGCAATCAAAAAACTCTATGCAGGAATAGAGGCGGGAATGCGTCACCAGACCCTACTTGGCGTGACGGGTTCTGGGAAGACTTTTACTGCTGCAAACATTATTGCAAAGGTAGATAAGCCCACATTGGTCATAGCGCATAACAAAACTCTCGCGGCACAGCTCGCGCAGGAGTATCGTTTGTTTTTTCCCGACAATGCAGTGCACTATTTCGTCTCCTACTACGATTACTATCAACCAGAGGCATATTTGCCGACAACGGATACATACATAGAGAAAGATGCGCAAATCAACGAAGAGATTGACCGTTTGCGTCATGCCTCAACCCAAGCACTCCTTTCACGTAAAGACGTCATCATCGTGGCGTCAGTGTCGTGCATTTATGGTTTGGGTTCACCCGAAGAATATTTAAAAGTAAACTTGAAACTTGCAGTCGGCGACCGCATTTCTCGCAACGATGTGATTCGCAAATTGGTGAATGTGTATTTTGATCGCACCAACGCAGATTTACGACCAGGAACATTTCGTGGTATTGGGAATACGCTCGAAATCATGCCTACGGGAGAGATTATGATTTACCAACTCGCATTCAGTGGAAGCGAGATTTTGTCTATCATGAAAATCGATCCACTGACGCGCGCACTTGTATCGGATGAGAAGTCTGTTTTTTTCTTTCCGGCGAAGCATTTCGTTACCAATATCGACGAGCGAAAACGCGCACTTGCAGATATGAAAATCGAGCTCGATGTACGCTTGAAAGAATTCGCCAAAGAAGGGAAGCTCCTTGAGGCTGAGCGCCTGAAGCGCAGGACCAAGTATGACATGGCAATGATTGAAGAAGTGGGCTATTGCAGTGGTATCGAGAATTATTCACGTCACTTCTCAGGTAAGGCCCCCGGTGAGCCACCAGAGACCCTCTTGTCCTATTTCCCCCACAACGCTGACGGGAGCGCTGATTTTCTCACAATTATCGACGAGTCGCATGTGACGGTGCCACAAATACGGGGAATGTTCGCGGGTGATCAAGCACGTAAAAATAATTTAATCGAATATGGCTTCAGACTCCCATCCGCGAGAGACAACAGACCGCTCCAGTTCCCTGAGTGGGCAGAGCGTGTAGGGCAAATCATATTCACCTCGGCAACACCGGGAGACTACGAGCGCACGCATAGCGAGCAGGTCGTCGAGCAAGTCATCCGCCCCACTGGTCTCATAGACCCTGAAATAGTCATACGACCCGTCGTCGCAAAAGGAAAATATACTGGCCAAGTTGCTGATTTCATCGAAGAAGCCGTGAAGGTGGTCAAGAAAGACGAACGTATTTTGGTCACGACACTGACCAAAAAAATGGCAGAAGATTTGTCAGTATATCTGAAAGAGAAAGGAGTAAAAGCAGAATACTTACACAGTGACGTGAAGACGATGGATCGCATAAAGATTCTTACTGAATTTCGTAAAGGCACGTTCGACTGTCTTGTTGGGGTGAATCTTCTTCGTGAAGGACTCGACCTGCCCGAAGTTTCTCTCGTTGCGATTTTTGATGCTGACAAAGAGGGCTTCTTGCGTTCCGAGACATCACTCATCCAGACAATCGGACGTGCAGCGCGCAATGTCTCCGGACGCGTGATTCTCTATGCGGATGTGATGACGAGGTCGCTCAACGCCGCTATTGGGGAAACAAACAGGCGCCGTGAGATTCAGGTTGCATACAATACCAAGCATGGCATTACGCCCATGTCGATTAAGAAAAAAATTCACGACATTACCGATCAGCTAAAGACGGTACATGAGAAAACGCTTTACGATCTTATGCTGTTAGATAAAAAGGCATTCGAAAAAAACCCCGAAAAACTCATTAAGCAAAAAGAAAAACAAATGCAGAGTGCGGTGAAAGAACTCGATTTTGAGACCGCTGCACTCCTCCGTGATGAAATAAAGTTACTACGTGGTGAACCCATCACTACGCCCACAAAACCGAGAAAGAGGCGATAGTTTCATAGTAATGCTTGCTCAATTGAGTGGAATCACTATGCTAAAGTGAGATGGTACATTCAGCTATGTGGAGTAATTCATGCAAATTGTTTATACAACTGAAGCACTTTTTCCCGTGCTCTCACGGTTGCTTCTGGGAATCGATTTCTTGGACGAACGCTATCTTCATGACCCTAGTGGTGACCTCGTGCTCGATAACGACGATAATTCCGCAGTTGATGCGGGTGATATCGGAGAGGAAGTTGACGACGTCGATGTTCCTGCGTATGCACTCTTCGATGAAGCACGATTTGACTACGAAGAACGCTTACTGAAGGAATATATAACTCAGTTTGAGGTACTCATCTTCCCAATCCTGAAGGACAAAGCATTACGTGACGAATTTCAACGTCACTGCAAAAAACTCGGAATTGACGTTTCGCATTATTTGAAAAAAAATCGCAAAACAGTATTGACCTTGGCTCCAACACCACCTATACCAAAATAAAAATAAACCCTACTCTGTTCTGTGGGGTTTTTTTGCGTTGACATTGCGTGTATAATATCAACATATGATCGTTGCAAGTGTTGGCGTGGGAATGGGTCCAGATTCGCACAAGGCAGGAGCAGAGGCATGCGCCGAGGCTTTGTCTGGCCTCCCGTCTTTGGATAATCCGCCCGCTCTTATTGTATTTGGGTCAACATCATTCGACCAAGACAAACTCATAGAAGGCGTTGCAGAGGTCGCACCCCACGCGCTCATCATTGGCTGTTCTACTGCTGGAGAAATTTCGAGCGAAGGTTTCTCGGCTGAGGATAGTGTGGTGGTCATGGCCATCAGCTCCGACCAGGTGAATTTTTGGGGAGGAATTGGCCATCATATTCTCTGGAACCCCAGAAAGGCAGGAGAGGAGTGCGCGAATGCAATACAATATGAATCACACGGTTATGCGACATCTTGTCTTACGTTTTTCGACATCCTCTCTGGTAACGGCGATGCAACGCTCGGGGGAGTACTCAATAAGCTTGGTGGGCAGTTTGCAGTGTATGGCGGTGCGGCGGCTGATGACCTACGATTTTTTGAGACATTTCAATACTTACAAGGCAAAGCGTATAAGGGATCTATTGTTGGTATGGGGTTATCGGGTAATTACACCGCGGCGGGTGTTGCGATGCATGGTTTTTTGCCGATTGGTATTGCTCGACATGTTACGCAGTCCGAAGGCACGACACTTCTTGAGCTCGATCAAAAACCTGCTTCATCAATCTATGAGGAATACTTTGGCGAGGACCATGTCAATGCGCTCCATGAAGGACTATTGCCGTCACTCGCTGTCTCCTATCCCTTAGGAGTCTTCATGCCAGAGAGTAATGATGTGGTGTTGCGCAATCCAGTGTTTGTAGATCAAAAGGGTGCAATGACATTTGCCTCTGAAATCCCCGTTGGGTCCGAAATTCGCCTCATGATTTCCGATGTGGAACGCGCCCTCGAAACAGCAACAGCAGCTGCGACCGAAGTGCTCAAAAAGCTAGGGGGCAAAAAACCCAAAGCAGTTATCATCATTAATTCAGTTTCCCGAAAAAAATTGCTCGGGTTGCATGCCGATGAAGAAATAGAAATTATTCAGCGTATCTTGGGTCGCGACGTACCCATGATTGGATATTACACATACGCACAAATTGGCGGTCAGGTTGGGGGGCAAGTTCTCTTTCATAATGGCTCATTACTCATTTGGGCGCTTGCTGAATAGGTCGACTATCGCGTACCATTGAATAAGTATTATGCAGCATGAACATCACATGGGCGGGAGATTACAGTCAACAGGCTGGATTATTGACGCCCGCTGGTATTATGCGCCCCTCGCTTTTTTCCTCGGACTCATCGCGCAGGTAGATATGGGTGAACTCAACACGTTGATGGTGTTGGTTGCGTCGCTTGTACTCATGCTTCTCTGTAACACATTTTTCTTTTATTATATTCAAAAAGTTGATGCAGAAGATATCGGAGGTTTTGCACTTGATCTCCTCAATATTGCGCAAATTGGAATTGACCTCATCTTTTTCTTCATCGTAATGCTCTTTACTGGTGGTGGAGTGGAAAGTATCGGACACTCGTTCTTCTTCGTCCCAATTGTCGTCTCGATGATTGTATTTGGGTTCCGTGGAGCCATTGCCGTCGCGGTTGCATCCGGATTCTTGGTCACACTGTCTGTACTTGTGCACGCAGGGGTGCTCGCTGATTTGGGCAATCCGCTAACGCCATTCCGCCTCACCCCCGAGCTCTCACTCGCCTTGCTCCAGTCGGGAATTATATTCCTTATCTACCTCGTCACGGGATTTTTTGGTGGCTACATCTCTCGACTCATGAAGGCACGCGACATTCTCTTGGTAGAACAAATAACAAAAGGAGAGGGGCACGTCCGACGCCTCGAGGAGCTCACAAGAGAGTTCGACCAAAGCGCAAAATTACTCGTGCGTCGCGATCTCGAATTGACGAGCGCAAACGAGAAGCTCACACAGCTCGACAAAATGAAATCAGAAATTATTTCCATTGTCGCACACCAGCTACGCACGCCACTCTCTGCAATCAAATGGACACTAAAAATTCTTCTCGACAAAGACGTTGGGGACATAAACAAAGGACAAGAAGACTTACTCTCAAAAGGATTCGAGTCAAATGAGCGTATGATTCGGCTCATTAATGATATGTTGGCGGTAGATCGCCTAGAGTCCGGAAAGCTCAAGTACAATTTCGTTCCGGTACAGTTTGAAGAACTGGTCCAAGAGATGATTGGAAATCTTCTTACGCTTGCAACGCAAAAGAACGTCCGCCTTGAATTCTCAACACCGCAAACCGCACTACCCAAAATAAAAATTGATCCTGATAAGATGCGTGATGTGTTACAAAATTTGATTGATAATGCAATTAAGTATACAAAGGAGGAGGGTGTTGTCACCGTAAGTGTGACCCAAGAAGACGATAGCCTTCATTTTTCTGTAGTAGATAATGGGATTGGAATACCCGATGAAGAACAAGAAAAAATATTCTCTCGATTTTTCCGTGCCGCAAATGCTGTTCACACCGAAACTGACGGCTCTGGGCTCGGTCTCTTTATCGCATTGTCCGTAGTGAAGAGACATAGCGGTAAAATATGGTTTGAGAGCACGCTAAACGAAGGTACTACCTTCCATGTCCTGCTCCCCCTTAATACTTAGTCGAAACATGATACAATAAACTTATGTCTGCTTCAGAACCAAAAACAATTTTAGTCATATCGCAAGAACAATCGCTTGTTACTGCTTTATCGACAGCGATTCAGTCATTGGGTTACAATGTCGTACTTGCACAAGATGGTGCAACGGTCATAAGCGTATTTACGCACGCTATCCCAAGTTTGATAATTATTGATATGGGCATAGGTGCCGATGGTGTGTCCATACTCGAGGGCATCCGCGCAAGTGTCGAAAAAGCAGTATCAGGCGTACCCATCATTATTGCTTCCCAAAATGGTGACCTTGTTGAAATAAGTACCGCACTCCGATTTGGTATTCAGGATTATTTTGTAAAATCCAATCTCGATATTGAACTTGTAAAGTCAAAAATACAAAAGATTTTCGTAGTACCCGTCATCACTGCCAATGCACCAGACACCCCATTCACTTCCATTGCAAACATGAGCAAGGTCGCACCAGTGGACACTATTCCCGTACAAGTAAAACAGACAAAATTACTTATTGTTGAAGATGATAAATTCTTGCGCGACTTGGCTTCTCAAAAAATGTCAAAAGAGGGATTGATTGTATTTGCAGCAGTCGATGGAGAGCAGGGTATAGCAATGGCCGAAAAGGAACTCCCTGATATCATTTTGCTCGACATTCTTTTGCCAGGAATCGATGGTTTTGAAGTTCTCCATCGCGTTCGCGCAAATACACTACTCGCAAATACGCGCGTTGCGATGCTGTCGAACTTCGGACAAAGAGAGGATATCGAGAAGGCCCTCAATGCAGGAGCAGACCAGTTTTTGGTGAAGGCCAACTACACCCTCGACGAAATAGTCGAGGAAGTGAAGCGCGTCCTCGCTGCACCCCGTCG
>JAYSZV010000249.1:0-6961 GCA_043737875.1 Candidatus Lloydbacteria bacterium | reverse complement strand
GATACACAGACCACTTACCGAAAGACGTGATTACCACCCTTGATCAAACATTGCACCGCGCCGCTCCACTACTTTTGGCAGTCGATAGTATTTTTAGCACAAAAGAATATGTAGTATCCGAGTTCGAGCTTGTCGAGGGTGTTAGTGACCACATGGCACTTTTTGCACAGCTGTCAAAGAGTGTGTGCTAGTTGTTTTTATCCACATTTTTGCTTGCACCGAGCTTGCGAATTGTTAGACTAAGAAACAGGAAGAGTCGGTTGCGATTCTTCTCCAGCGAGTCATTATTGATTCTTTAATGACAAATTGGAAACCCTGTGGGGACTTAATTGCCGAGGTATCACTACCTCGGCTTTAGTTTTTATATGTCAGGGACTTTCAAATTTGACGCTCTTCGCATTTTTCTCCGAAGCGCCTCGGGAAGCAGTATCACTCATACAGCTTCTCCGAGATCGCCCCCTAGAGAAAATGCGAACTGCACTCAAATTATGGAAGTCCCACGATTTTTTTTGTGCGCAATCCACAGGTTATCCACCCATGCGTAGAGAGAAACGACCACGTGTTGGTACAATGTGTCAACGCACTTCACACGTGCTCCGCTCTTCAAAAACATGGATATTGGACGAAAAATTTTAATACATATTCGAACGCCTAATGTGCGCAAGGATACGCACGTACACAAGAAGACGCGTGCCCATTTACATGCGCATGAGCACGACCACTTGAAGCCAAAAGCCACACATGAACCCGTGGCGCTTCGTCATCCGTCGAGCACGCTTTCAAGCACACCTTTCGAATCACAGGGTCATACTGATGCGCTGGTTCCCGCAAAGTTGGTAGTACCAAAGAAACCTATGGTCGTGGAGGATATTCCGATGAGCTCGTACTCTATTGCGTATTTTTGCATGGAGGTTTGTGTCGAAAACTCTATCCCAACGTACTCTGGAGGGCTCGGAATCCTCGCTGGAGATATGTTGCGCAGTTGTGCGGATTTGAAAATAGATGCCATTGGTGTCACGCTCTTGTATCGCGGGGGATACTTTACGCAACGCCTTGACGAGTCGGGGTGGCAGATCGAAGAGGATGCAGAGTGGAATCCATACGAAAAGTTACTCCTCCTTCCTGGTGAGGTGCATGTTGAAATAGAAGGTCGCACCGTCCACGTCCGCGCGTGGCTCTATAAGATGAAGGGTGCAGGCGGAAAGGAGAATCCGATTCTCTTTCTTGATACCGACGTCGATGGCAACAGTGCGGACGATCGCCATATCACACGCAATTTATACAAAGGGGATAGGCGAGCGCGACTCATGCAGGAAATCGTACTTGGTATCGGCGGAGTACGTATGCTCGAGAAAGTAGGCGCAACAAACATACAAAAGTTTCATATGAATGAAGGGCACTCAGCATTGCTTACCCTCGAGCTCTATCGCCAGTATGCACTGTGCGATGAACCGATAGAAGAAGTGCGTCGTCGTGCGGTCTTTACGACCCACACACCCGTCGCCGCAGGGCACGATAGGTTTACCGAAGACCTTGTATTGCAAACGCTCGGAGTGCATTATGTACCACAAGCAATCGAACATATGGTTTTTGCAAGCGGAGAATTGAATATGACTCGCCTTGGGTTTGGGTTCAGCCAGTATATTAATGGCGTCGCGAAGAAGCATGGTGAAGTCACTCGTGAACTTTTCCCGGGCTATCAGATTGAGTCTATTACCAATGGCGTGCACGCACGCGAGTGGGTCGCCCCATCCCTCTCGAGACTCTACGACGAGTATCTCGGAGGGTGGCGCATCGACCCGTACAGTCTTCGCTACGCACTCTCTATCCCTGCCGAATTACTTTGGAAGGCACACCGTGAGGCAAAGATGCATCTCTTCGAATACATTGCTCTTTCAACCCGCGTACGACTTGATCCAGAACTCCTCACTATCGGATTTGCTCGCCGTGCTACGGCGTACAAGCGGGGGAACATGCTTTTCCGAGACATTGAACGTTTGAAGCGTATCGCAGAGAAGTCCAATGGTATTCAGATTATTTATGCGGGTAAGGCACACCCTGACGACCATGACGGCAAGCTACTCATGCAAGACATAATCCGCAACATGCGTATCGATTCATCAAAAATTACGTGTGTGTATTTGCCAAACTATGACATGGAACTTGCAAAGCTTATGGTCAGTGGTGTTGATCTGTGGTTGAACACTCCCGCCCGCCCACAAGAAGCTTCAGGGACGTCAGGAATGAAGGCCGCATTAAACGGCGTACCGCATTTCTCCACTCTCGATGGTTGGTGGCTCGAAGGTCACATAGAGAATGTGACGGGCTGGTCAATCGGTCCGCACCCGGAACATGGAGTATCAAATGATCCTGATCAAGAGGATTCCGAGGATTTGTATACCAAACTCGAATATGTCGTCATCCCGCGTTACGAAGGGGATAGGCACTCGTGGGTCAAAATGATGCGAAGTGCGATTGCTATCAATGGGTCGTTTTTCAATACGCATAGGATGGTGGAACAATACGTCCTTGGCGCATACTTCAAATAGCAAAACTTCCAAATTTGGCGCCTTTCATTTTTTTCTCGCAGTGAGGTTCGGAAGCAGTGCTGTTCGTACAGCTTCTCGAACACTCCCTACAAGAAAAAACTGAACTGCATCCAAATTATGAAAGTTTTTCCGCTTGATTCTTATTTTTCGTTTTTCATTGATATGTGGGGTTGCGGAAGTGGTAAGAATGTACGACGATGAGGAGAATGATTTCAAGAATAGCAAAGTATCCACTCTTGTCTTTTCTCTTTGCGACTTGCGCCACCGCAATACTTATTTATGCAGGCTATGCATACATCACACGCATGCCAGAAGTGTGTGAATTGGGAACGCACACGCTGGAATTAAAAAATAAAATTGGCGTTACGTTGCGCACAACACAGGCCGAGCACAGGGAAGGGCTATCAGGAAAGAAAAGTCTCGCCGATAACGAAGGTATGTTATTTGTGTTTGATTCTCCTGCCTCACGTGGCTTCTGGATGAAAGACATGCGCTTTGCGATTGATATCATTTCGCTCGATATGTACATGCGCGTGGTGGGCATCATCCCAAATGCGACACCCGAGTCCTACCCACGGGTATTTTATACACCCGAAACAATGCAATACACGCTCGAGGTATCTGGAGGATACGCACAAAAAGAGGGCATCGTCGTTGGCGACAAGGCGAGTGTCGTGTCTCCGTGCCCTCGCTGATGTCAACAATTATTTTTCAGACTGCAAATAGCGCTCGAGTGTCGCACCAATAAGTGCGAGACTTTTTGCGCTACAGCGCTCCGGTGTGTCTTTGGTGGTGTTAAACCAAGGCTCGTAACTGAAATCAATGACCACAAATGCCGGAATGCCCCGCGCAATGAATGGTATGTGATCGTCGCCCACCGTTTGCACTTCGCGATGATTGAATACTTCGGGATTCATCGCGCCACCGATAGACCAAAATTTTTCTTGGTAATTTTTTGCTGATGACATCCCATGAGTGTCTTTCAGTAATACTAAATCACTATCGCATACCATGTCGAAGATAACTGCATGTGAGGGTGGGGTTGTGGGGTAGTGCACTGCGAGTGTGCTTACAAAGTGCTGTGAGCCAAGTGGTTTCCAGTCCATGTCACCTGCACCAAGCCCGAATTCACCCTCCTCAGCGTCAAAGAATACAAAGTCTACGCCAAGTGTATTGGGAATCGTATTTTTTATTACGCGCGCGGTTTCAAAGAGAAGCGCTACTCCCGATGCAGAATTGTTTGCCCCGGGCATGTATCCATTAGGGTTTTCGAGGTCTCGGTATGCGCGCGCGATACTGTCATGGTGTGTACCCACAATAATGCGTTTTTGAGCAGTTGGGTTAAGGCGCGCGAGTACATTTCCAAGTGGCAAAGTCGAGCCGTCTTTTGATGTATGTGTCCATGTATCCTCGGTCACCGTAAGCCCAAGTGCTTTCATTCGCGTGATTATGATGTTGCGCAGTGTCGCGTTTCCCTCGGTGCCACTCTGCCGAGAGCCGAGTGCAACAATGTCCACGATGTCTTTCATCGCCCGCTCGCCCGAAAATACATTCTCGGGGCTCAACGTACTTGCTTCGGCAACTTTCTGAAACGAAGGCTTATTGATAAAGCGCGTCACGAGGTGGTCAACGGGGGCATAGTCGTCCGTAAGGAGGGTATAGCGCAGAAGTTTCGCATCATCAATTTGTACGATGCGCGATGGGAGGGAAGAAAGGAATGGGTCATTACTTTGTGCCATGCGTCCGCTCAGTTCGTCGGCAGTGCCGTCAGTGGCACCAATAAGGATGAAATTTTGTACATCAGTTGTGTCGGGACTTCCCACCGCAAGAACCATGACGACAGGGAAGACTTCCTTCATCGTGCGGACTTCAGAAAAAAGAAGCGAATCTTTCGCTTCTTCGGTGCTTCCAATCATGTTGGCGACAAATATTCCCCCAGGTGCCATGCGCTCTTTTGCGGTAATAAAAAACTCCTTCGTGGTGAAGTGAGTGGGGATGGAATAGAGGGAGTAGTACACATCGCTAAAAATAAAGTCGTACAATGTCTTGGTTTCATGGAGGAAACGTCTTCCATCCGTAAGGTGCGTACGAATCTGTGGTGCATCCTGTAGTGAAAAATATTTCTTGGCGAGGTCATCGAGCCCCGGCTCAATTTCCACCACGTCAATTATTGCTTCCCCACGCTCTTCATTAATCGCCTTGGGAATCGTGTATATTCCTCCCCCCAACACAAGTGCATTTGAAAGGACGGGATTGCCGAGTTTGTAGAGTGCATAGTACTTGGTGTAATCAAACGCATGGTCGATACTATCAAGGAGTATTCCACCTGACGTGCCACGGTCTTGGCTGAATGTGCGCGTGGGGCGTCCGTCAATCATTTGGTCACGCACTGAGAGCTGTCCATAAAGTCCGTCCTGTGAGAATCGTACGCGCGGGTCGAGGACGGTGGTGGCAATCATGTAATAGACAGTTCCGAGTGTAACGAAGAGGAAGAACATTCCTATCGCGAGTTCGCGTCGACTATTCCTATCGCTATGTACATACAGCCCGGCTCCTCCGAGTAGGAGAATAGTCGCGGTAGCCGAGGCCATGAGGGCATTCAGTCCCATGATGGGGATAAGCACAAAACCTGCGAGGAGGCTCCCGATGATGGAGCCTGCCGTTGACCAAAAGAATATATTTCCACTCATTGTCCCGAGTCCCTTCTCAGGATTCATTTTTGCGCCGAGCGTAATGGCAAATGGGGAGAGCATTCCCATGAGGAAGCCGACGGGAAAGAAAAGAATAACAGACCATATAAGAGGTCCCGCTTTAAGTGAAAAGAAATATCCACCGACGGGAAGTATCGCTACCGTGAGAATAAAGAGCACCAAAAGGCTGATTCCCGCATGGTAGATTATTCTATAGAACTCTTGAAACGTAGGATTGGCATCCGCACGCTTCCCGCCCACTGCATAGCCGACGGATAATGCGAGCAAGATGACGCTGATGATGGAGGAAACGGCGTAAATGGTATTGCCATAGTATGGGGAAAGGATGCGTGTAGCAGCAATCTCCACGACCAGTACCGTCCCACCCGTAATAAAAACAATTGCCCGTAGGCTGTTCGCTCTCCACCACTCCAAAATTGTGCGCTGTATCATCTGATTATTTTAGCACACTCTATTTATGTGTGGGGAGAGGTTTTTAATCGGTGTGTAGTGCTTGTCAGCAATTCACTCACCAAAGTACCAATAAGCATATTACTAACGAAAAGTATAGTATATAACAACAGTCATTTATGCAAAGGTTGATAGCTAAGGGTATCGATGAAACTGTAGCGAAATGCTCACGTTTCTCATAAGTTATCCCCATTAGGTTTTGCACCTGAAATAGAGATACAATACACCTATCAAACACCTCATCATTCGTCCCACAATCGCAATGCTGAGGTGTTCGTTGTCAGAGGTCGTCGAGTAAGTTTTGTTCGTCGCGAGAGGGTGTAGGTTCGAGCGAAAAATCTTTTCTGAAACAAGTCGTAAGGTACGCTACGGTGCAGTTTCAGAAAATATTTTGTAGCCGAGACTACGCCGTCGCAGCAGAACAGAAACTTATTTGGCGAACTCCCTATCAAAAGAGCCTCGTCCAAAACTAATTTACTTTTATTATGTTTGGGCGGGGCTTTCGAAGTCTTATTCATGTTCGTTTATTGCCACACCATATGTCTAGCGCGCCCACACGCAAAGTTGCCAAGAAGACTGCTCCCAAAAAAGCAGTGCATGCATTAAAAGAAGTTCGTAAGCGCGATGGCACCGTCGTGCCCTTTGAGCGCACACGCATCAAAGACGCCATCTTCCGCGCGATGCTCGCCTGCGAGGAGGGAAGTGAGCACGAAGCAGAGAGCGTATCGGTTGCTGTTGCCAACGCACTCGAAAAGTCGATGAAAGGACGCACTGACTACATGCCAAGCGTCGAGGACGTGCAGGATACTGTGGAAACTGAGCTTATTTATATGGACTTCGCCAAGACTGCGAAGGGTTATATTCTCTACCGCGAAGAACACAAGAAGATTCGTGACATCGCGGGTGTCGTACCAGAGGCCATCAAGGAGCTCGCGCGCGAAAGCAAGAAGTACTTCAAGAATTCGCTCGCAGAGTTTGTATACTATCGCTCTTATTCGCGCTGGATAGACAACGAACAGCGTCGCGAGACATGGATAGAGACAGTGGACAGATATATTGCGTTCATGCGCGAGAATATCGGCAAGAAACTTTCCGAGAAAGAGTACGACGAAGTACGTGAGGCAATCCTCAAGCACGAAGTCATGCCGTCAATGCGCCTCATGTGGAGCGCAGGGTCCGCAGCGCGCAAAACTCATGTCACGGGCTACAATTGCTCGTTCATTGCGCCCTCAAAACTTCGCGACTTCGGAG
>JAYSZV010000248.1:0-2980 GCA_043737875.1 Candidatus Lloydbacteria bacterium | reverse complement strand
CTACATTCGTTTAACGATTCTCAACTTTCCTCCATATGGATTATCTTCGAGTGACACCTTGTCGCCGACGAGCACCTTGATGCGATGGATACGCATTTTCCCCGAGAGGTACGCAAGTACTTCCTGTCCGCTCTCTGTTGAGACTCGGAACATGGTATTTGGTAGAGCCTCAGTGACCGTTCCCATGATCACTGCCTCTTTTTGCTTGTCGTCACTCATGTCAAATTGGGTGTTTGGATACTAGCAGAGGGATTTACCGAGGTCAACCCCCTAACTTCACTTTTGTGGGGATTGTGCTCATTTTTTTGTGTTTTGGTGGTCAAATACTTCATGATGACATTCTCTCTCTCTCGTTCCCCTCGTTGTCTTGCTCTTCAGGACAAAGACTATTTTTCCATACTGGTGACAATTTCCACATTGATATCTTCAGGTTTTGTGGGGAATGTACGCTTCCAGATGGGTTGCACATTTGCCTTTGCACGTTCGACGGTGGAGAATTGCGCCATTATCGCATTGAAGCTTTCTGTCGGAATTCCGAGAAGCACTTTCTTGACATCGTCACCATTGATGTTCCACTCAATCGATGGAGTACCCCGTAGTACAAAAATGATACTTTCTTCAGTCCAGAGCTCCTCACCTCTTTTGGCGGGAATTGAAAGTTGAAGTGCCTCAATGTTTTTAATCGTCACAGACTCTCCTCCGTATGTGGGGATGAGTGAGCGTGCAATTGCTCGAGTTAGTTCCGCCTCATCAAACGTAATTAAGTAGATAGTACCCTCTTCAGAAACTACTGCGCGATCGGGGCTCGATGCTGGGGTTTTCGAGAGTATGGCAGGCTTGAGATCGATCACCACCCCACCATCAAAGCCAATCTGACTTGGCACCAAGTCAGCGCGGGCTTTTGTGCGCAGTTTAGTTTCTAGTTGTATGCGAAGGTCATCACTCGCCTGCTTTAAGTCGAGGTCCGAAACACTCTTCAGTGTGCCTGATGCGCCACCCTCTATGGGTCCCTTGGAGCGTGCATATACCTTATCGAATATTACCGAACCCTTAAGTCCGGGAAGTGTGAAGTCTGTAGGAGGAGAGTTGTAGTCAGGGCCCGCCTCGTCAGCGTAAACAATAACTTCCATAGTGCCGGGTGTCATCTTCCCCGCCTTCAATACGCCTTTCGGTACATTTATAGAATCGCTTATGCGATAAATTTTTCCCGCAGGACTTTGGAAGCGCGTATTTTTAATAAGTCTTTGCGTGACTGTCTGCGTATTGTAAATAATTATTTTCCCTGACGCTTTTGTAGTGACAGTCTTTTCACCTGTGGCTGGTACCTCACGTGTCTCCTCAAGTGTTACTTTCATGATGGCAAATCCGAGCTCACCGTTTGCGGGCTTCTTGAATGCAGTAATGGAATTCTCCATAGGTTTTTCCTCGGTTCTTGGGAGTACGGTCACGGTTGCACCACCAAAAAAGTTAAGCACAAGAGCAACGACGAATGCGATGAGTGAAAAACCCACAATCCAGGGCATCCAAGTTCCCCAAAGTGTTGAATTCGATGAGTTACCCGTACTGAATGTCGATTTGGGTAAAGTAAATGGAGGAGTGCTCGGGTACTGACTATTAAAAGCACTGTACGTTGCAGGTGTCTCACTGGGTGGTATGAAATGCCCCACACTATGTGGGTGTGCATCCTCGTGAAGCTCGGTGCTCATTTGCTCTGACAGGATGGCGCGCGGATTCTCTGTCACGGTCTCTACTTCTTTTGGACTGCCGTGTATAACCACTTCAGGTCTGTGTGTTTTTGTGTGGCGCGCTGTGCGTGGAACGCTCTCCTCATCGATAGGTGGGTGTGCATGATGAGAGATTGTTGGGTGATCTTCGGCGGTACGCGCATGCGTCCCCGTAGCGTGCGGAGCAACTTTGTGTTTGCGGTCTTTGGGAATGATGTCCTGAATGAGGTATTTTGCCATACAATTTATTTTTTTGTTAACGAAGTAAATTTATTCGCAAATATTGCTTCTATGGCGAGAAACGGGTCCTGAAAGTCAGGTTCTATTACCTGAATAAATTTACTCAAAAATGAATTCCCCAATGCGCGAACAATAAACTGCTCGTCTTCTTTTGAAAATTTTGTGTGATCGGCACTACGAATCGCTTCCTCAAACCATTTCATTCCATTATCATCGGCGGTGTAGAATATGGTACGTGGTATGGGGAATTCCGTTGCAAATTGCGAAATCGCGTCCTCAAAAAATATTTTCCATTTGTCGGCTTCAGCGGTGAGAATACTTTCAATTTGCTTTGCGTGTTCTGGGGTCGACTTCCCTTCGAGGTAGAGATTGAGCTCCGACGTCGCTGTGGCTGGTGTCGAACGCATGCCCTTGACGAGTGCGCGGATGAGCATGTTCTTGCCTGCGGGAAACGATATGGATTCGAGGAGCACGTTGTCCTTGGCGAGAGAGATGTCGGTAACCTCACCAGATATGTCCATAAACAAAAATGACGATTCTTCGCTAAATATGTCGCGAATGGTATCGAATGCAGTAAATGCAAACGAAGAGAAGTGCACATCGGGCACATGCCAAAACTTTATGATGGACTGGCTTATTGACGAAAAAATATTCGCGGGAATCATACTAATGTATAGCGCCACCTCAAGTTCGAGGGCGTGTTTGCCAAATGGGTCACGCACTTCGTAGCCGTTCAGTTTCATTTGAATATTTTTGGACTCCATAATCTCTGGCTGGGATTCTCCGGTCTTTGATTTTGCAAAAATCTTTGAGTCACGAAATATCTCAATCTCCTTTTGAATGAGTTTGCTCAAGCCCTTCTCGGTAACGAGAAAAGGTGTTGGTTGATTAAAGTGGACGAGGCGAGTCTGTGATGCGTACCAGGGCGACGCGAGAATACAAAATGCTTGCTCCACATGCACCCCACCTCCTGCCTTTTGCATCGTCTCAAACATTTCCTCCAGTGTCTTAATCAT
>JAYSZV010000247.1:0-2981 GCA_043737875.1 Candidatus Lloydbacteria bacterium | reverse complement strand
TTGTGGTCTTCTTCTCCTGACTGAAGCAAGCCTTCGCCAAATCCTTTACGGATTGGTGCCTGCTCGATGTCTTTGTCAAAAAGTTTTGGATTGAGTGGCGCTAAATTCATAGTAGGTAGTGAGTAGTAAGTAGAGAGTCTACTGATGTTCTGATTTGATAAGTCCCCGAAGTGTTCGCAATTCATTGAGTGCCTCGTCTGCTTGCTTGTCTTTTGCGACCACGTCCCCAGGACCTTTTCCGGGAGGATTGCCATGCCACTCGAATCGACGCTCGGTAAAGTCCACTCCCTTTCCAGGAATGGTGTGCGCGATAATCATCGAGGGTTTGTTAAACACCGCCTTTGCTTCATTAATGGCATCGTTGATTGCTTCCATGTTGTGTCCGTCAATCTCTTGGACGTGCCAGCCGAAAGACTCCCACTTATCCTTAAGTGGCTCAAGCGGCATGATGTCTTCGGTGAATCCATCAATCTGAATATTATTGCGGTCAATAAAGCCAATCACATTGTGGAGCTTCTCTTTGCCTCCCAGCATTGCGGCTTCCCAGATTTGTCCGCAGTTAAGTTCCCCGTCTCCGAGCAAGCAATAATAAAAACGATTCGACTGTCTTCCGCGCTCCATACGGTCAGCGATTGCCATGCCGACTGTTTGTGATAGTCCTGATCCTAGTGGACCTGACGATGTTTCGAGCCCAGGAAGCCATTCGCGATGTGGATGTCCTTGGAGTCGTGAGCCAAATTTACGCAGTGTCAGGCACTCTTCGACGCTAAAATATCCCGCATGTGCCATGGTGGAATAAAGGACGGGGCAAATATGGCCATTCGAAAGCACAAGTCGGTCACGGTCAGACCACTCAGGATTCTTGGGATCGTGTCTGAGCGCATGAAAATAAAGAAGGGTGAAAATGTCCGCCATGCCGAGGGGTCCTGCCGTGTGCCCTGAGCCGGCCGCGACGAGCATTTCGATGATAGTTTGGCGTACATCGTTTGCGCGTAGTTCGAGTTCCTTTATTTTTTCGTCGTGTAAGTGCTCCATGAAAATCAGTGAGTAGTAAGTAGATAGTAGTAGGAAAAAATTCCTATGTGAATGCAGAAATACCTATATATTGTATCTCAATAGGCTCAAATAGGATAGAAATTACTATCCACATTAGCGACTATGCGTTGTGGAGGTCGGCAATTGCCTCCGCGGGGTATTCTGCACCAAAAATTGCTGAGCCCGAGACCAGTCGGGTAGCACCAGCATCTTTGAGTAGTCGTGCGGTGTCCATGTTCACTCCCCCATCAACAGAAATAGGAAGATTGGGGTATGCAACCCGAAGTGCGTTTATCTGCGTGAGCACGCGCTCGTCAAATGGCTGGGATTGATAACCTATCTTTGCAATTCCCATGCACTGCACAAAGTCAATTTTTGAAATATATGGGTGTATTGCGTCGAGCGACGTGTCAGGATTGAGGGCAAGTCCAAGCTGTACCACTTTTTCTCCCCCGATATCACGCGCACCCTCTTTCCACATATCGTGGCCCCAAAACAAATCCATATCTTTTATGGATTCAATATGGAAAATAAGTCGGCTTGCACCGAGCGGAAGCCATTCGTCGATATGCTTCTCTGGCTCTCCAATCATGAGGTCTATTTCGTAGTCCAGATCTTCCCAAAATGGCATTCCTTCGTCTTGCGCCATGAGCGCTACGAAGTGTGGTTCGCGCTTGGTTCCCCCTTCCGAGTACGGCCAGCTTTTTGACTTCACGAACGCGCCGTCCATAATGTCGATTTGCGCGAGTGGCACAAGCCCTTTCACACGCCCCGCTTTCGAAAGCAGATCTTCGTACGTATCGGGCATTATTGCAGGAATGATTTCAATCATGTTGAAGGTTACTATTTGTAAGGCCAGATTTTCTCAATCTTCTTTATCCGCCTGAGGTGGCGCTCCTCCTCACTGAACGACGTTTCAAGCCAAAGTTTCACCGCTTCTTTTGCCTCGTCGAGCGTCATGAAACGTGCACCCAAGGAAAGCATGTTGGCGCTATTGTGTTCACGAGAAAGCTTAATGATGTCGAGTGATCCTCCGTAGTATGTCGTACAGCGCACATTGGGGAATCGGTTGGCGACCATCGCTTCCCCCTGACCCGAGCCACCGAGAATAATACCGAGTGATCCTCCAGGGTCATGAGACACCTCCTGTGCTGCAAGCTGAATAAAATCGGGGTAATCGTCAGAAGCATCGAGCTGATGCGCCCCCATATCCGCAACCGTATAACCCAGCTCCTTTTCCACAAAGGATGCGAGCGCCTCTTTCATTTCGTACCCCCCATGGTCTGTAGCAAAATAGATTTTCATTAAAAGTAGTATACTCCTCCTCTTTCTATACACAAAATGCACCAAATGGTGCATTTTGTGGCAGAAAATAATCCGCTAAATTATACAAATTTTGATACTTCCATTACATGCATAAGCAATGTGTTGGTATACCCCATCTCATTGTCATACCACGACAGTACCTTCACCAAATTCCCGTCCACCACGCGTGTCATCTCGAGGTCGACAATTGCGCCATAACGCTGTCCTTTGATGTCACAAGATACGAGTGGCTCATCGGTTGCCGTATAGATACCTGCCCAGCGAGGGTCCTTCGCTGCATCACGAAGTATTTGCTTCACTTCATCAACGCTTGTGTTGCGTTTCGCGAGGAATGTTATGTCCGCAATTGAGCCAGCGATGACAGGCACACGAATAGAGATACCGTCGAACTTCCCCACAAGTGAGGGAATAGCCTCAGTCACCGCAATCGCAGCTCCAGTCGAAGATGGGACCATGTTCATCGCAGCTGCCCTCCCCTCACGCATATCTTTGCCCGCAGGACTATCGATGAGTCGCTGACTTGCCGTGTATGCATGGGTGGTGCTCAAGATTGCTTTTTCAATTCCGAGTGCCTCATTCAAGATGTGTATGACCGGAGACGAGGCATTGGTGGTGCAGGA
>JAYSZV010000246.1:0-7019 GCA_043737875.1 Candidatus Lloydbacteria bacterium | reverse complement strand
CTCTTCAAGAGACTCGAAGAGCTTGGTGCTGTTTTGGTTTTGCAAAACCACCAAGGTGTACTGCGCCTGTAAGGCGAGAGTCTCGTCCAAGCGCCTACCACTAAAAGCTACAAATACCCCAACTTCTTAAACACGCGGTAAATCAAATTAAAGCTGACGGTGGTATTTGGAAAAGAAAAACATCAATTTTCTTGACCATAAACTCTTTTAATCCCTGAGGTGATTTAAGGAATAGGCTCAGGTCTGTCAAAAGGGCCAAAAGGAGGAGGCTCCGTCGTAATACTCGTAGTATCAGACGGGAATGACCGAACTGTATCACTCCCAACGACCCCCCAACCAACGATAGTAACAATCAGAATAATTAGACACCAAAAAATATTGGTTTTATAACGATGAGCAGTCTCACGTTTTTGATATCTTGCAAGTAGATAGAGAATAAGAAATATAACAAAACCAAGCATACTCGCAAAGAATAAGAATTGGTGAACTAGAACTAGGGTAATTGTGTTAAGCATGATTATAAAATTATGGTTACGTCCTACAAATACCCCAACTCCTTAAACACCCGGTGGTAAATATTAATTGTTTGTTCAGCGTCGCTTCGAGAAAGCTCGTAATCTGTTCCTTTGTGGGCGATAGAATTGCGCGCCTTGTGCGCAACCCATGCATCGTCAAGGTAGGGAAAATCACTGGCTTCTATGTTCTTCATGCGCTCCCCAAGCGTTGAACCCTGATAACCCATGCGCTCCACGACTTGGTCGAGGATGTTGTCCGCTTCAAGTATGGCGATTTTCCAATCGGACGGATTGAGTGAGGTCATATATGTTTCGACGCGTTCCCATCGTTCATTTTTTTGCTTCCGTTCACTATTCCAGTTGAGCGCGAGTCCAAGCTTCTTTGTTTCCGCTTCAGCTATCTCACCTATTCGCATGTACGAATATATAGCGATAACAACCGCAATCATGGTTAACACTGTGGATACCGTGAGTATCGTGTCATATAAATCTTTGAAAAAGCCCACGATTCCCACACTTGAGTCACCAGACACAAAACTCATACCAATGCCAATAACCCCCGACAAAAGGGCAATAATAATGAATAGGAAAAAAATTTCTCCAATATTTGCGGTAATACCCGTTGAAATGGGTGCTGGTGCGGGGGGTTTATCAGCCATGAGATTTTTCTACATCTTGACCTGCTTGGAAGAGTACTTCTTCTTGAAAGGCAGGTGCCATAAATTGAATGCCGACGGGAAGCGATACGCCGTCACGAGTGACATGCCCTGATGGGACTGAGATACCTGGAATTCCTGCAATGTTTGCTGTGACGGTAAATATGTCCTCGAGATACATCTTGAGTGGATCTGAGGTTTTTTCTCCAATTTTAAATGCGGGAGATGGAGTGGTAGGGGTGGCAATCACATCTACACTGAGAAATGCTTGCTCCAATTCGCGAGTTATCATTCCACGCACGGCAACAGCCTTATTGTAGTAGGCATCATAATACCCCGCTGAAAGTACATAGGTACCCAAGAGTATCCGCCTTCGCGCCTCTTTCCCAAATCCCTCTCCACGAGAATTCATATACACCTGCATGAGTTTCTCTGCCTCAACGGAAAATCCGTAGCGAATACCGTCAAAGCGCGCAAGGTTGGCCGAAGCCTCTGCGGGCATGATGATGTAATACACGGCGAGTGAGTGTGCAATGGTCGGGAGTTCTATGGTTTTTATCGTATGTCCTTGTGACTTGAGCGCATCAAGCTGTGCGCGAAAATTTACTCGCACATCTTCGTCAATACCATCCATCGTGATGAGGGATTCAGGAACGCCGATAGTGAGCTTTTCTTTTTGGGACTTTTTTGTTCGGAGCGCGTGACCCGTAGGTACCGTAGTACTATCCATCGGGTCATGCCCGCACACTGCATCATAAAGCAGTTTTGTGTCCGCCACGGTTTTGCCAAAGGGTCCGATTTGATCGAGCGAAGACGCAAGCGCCATGAGTCCGTATCGCGACACTGCGCCATATGTCGGCTTCAACCCCACGAGACCACAGAGTGAGGCGGGTTGTCGTATGGAGCCACCCGTATCAGAGCCATATGAGCCAAGTGCTCCATTCATAGCAACAGAGGCGGCAGCACCACCCGAGGAGCCTCCTGGGACACGAGTGACATCAATAGGATTTTTGACGATACCGTATGCACACGTTTCGGTGGAGCTTCCCATTGCGAATTCATCCATGTTAGTGCGTCCAATAATAACTGCACCACCGGTGATGAGTTTCTCTACCGCAGTGCCATTGTAGGTTGCAATATGCCCTCGTAATATTTTTGACCCTGAGGTCGACTCCTTGCCCTTATAGAGCATGTTGTCTTTGATTGCGAGAGGGATTCCCGTGAGTGGGGCTGCATTCCCTTCCGCGAGCATGCGGTCAGCTATTTCTGCCCCCTTTATTGCGTCATCAAAAATCTCCGCGTATGCGTTGATTTCCTTATTCTGCAATTTCGCTTCTTCGAGAACGCGCATGGTCAACTCTTTAGAAGTGAACTCTTTTGCACGCAATCCCTTTGCCGCGCTCGTAATAGTCAATTGTGAAATATCGATAGACATAAGTGGTGCGTACTAGAGAATTTTATTTACTTTCAGATAGCCGTCTTCTGTCGCAGGGGCATTTGCAAGAATGGCATCCGTAAATCCCCCGCCTTGGTAGACATCGGCATCTTCGCGCATTACATTCTTGAGGTTTCCTGCCTGCAAAACCACATCTGCATTTGTCGCGATGCGTGAAATATCTGACACATACCCCAGTACTGCGTCCAAGTCTTTTGCGAGGCTTTCCTCTTCACTTTCAGACACTGCGACGCGCGCAAGAATGGCCAATTGTTGAATATCATTCCTATCAATCATATTTTTTATCCTACACTATTTGAGCATTTGCTCAAACTCCTCTTCCGTCAGGATTTTGACGCCTAAAGTCCGCGCCACATCGAGCTTTGTGCCCGCAGACTCTCCAGCGACAACATAGTCAGTGAGCCTTGAAACACTACTCCCCACACTCCCCCCTGCTTCACGAATCTTGAGCTTCGCCTCGTCTCTTGTCATGCGAGCAAGTCCACCCGTTAATACAATGGTTTTGCCAAAAAATGGGGAATTATTCTTTTTGAGGGCTTTCTCCTTTTCAATATTAACTTGGCTTAAGAGACGCTCAAGCATGGCCTTATGTTCTTTGTTGTGCAGCCACTCATAGAGAGAAGACGCGACGACTCCGCCGACACCCTGAACGTTTTCTAGTTCCTCTTGCGAGGCGTTAGTAATCGCAGTTGTGGAGTGAAAAGCGCGCGCCAAATCGTGCGCAGTTTCCTCTCCCACGTGCTGTATAGATAGTGCTGTTAAAAAACGTGAAAGTGAGATTGACCGCCGTGCGTTTATCGCTTCAATAAGTTTTGTTGCGGATTTCTCACCCATCCCCGGAAGGATGCTTATGTCCCCCATCGTGAGCGTAAAAAAGTCATCGGGGTGTTGCACGAGACCTTCTTTCATCAAAAGCTCAACGATTTTGGGGCCTAGACCTTCAATATCAAATGCACTACGCGACGTGAAGTACGCAAGACGGCGCAATTGCTGTGGAAAAGATGAACGATTCACACAGCGGTATGCAGCTTCGCCCGGTATGCGCTCGATGGGTCCATCGCACGCTTCTACATAAGTCGGAAAGTGATATACTTTCTCTTTGCCCGTACGCAGTTCCTTGAGCACGCGCACCACTTCCGGAATCACATCCCCCGCTTTGTGGAGAATAACCGTGTCACCAATGCGAATATCGAGTCGTTCTATTTGGTCTTCGTTGTGGAGTGTCGCACGTGATATGAGCGATCCGGCCAGTCGCACAGGTCGTAGATGAGCCACGGGGGTGACCACCCCCGTGCGACCTACTTGGAGCTGAATGTCTTCAATCACTGTTGTTGCTTCTTCTGCGGGAAATTTGAATGCAATGCCAAATCGCGGGGACTTGGCTGTGTACCCCAGAGAATCTTGCACCTTCCTTTCATTGACCTTTATGACCACTCCATCAATAAGATAGGCCTCTTTCAGTGATTTTTTCGTCCATTGCTTCCAATAGGCAATCACTGCACTCGCGTCGACACACACACGTGCGTTCGGGTTCACACGAAAGCCGAGATCTGACAAAAGCAAAAGTTCTTCTTCTTGTGTGGCGGGAAGTGGAATACTGATACGCGAAATATCGTAAATAAAACTATCCAGTCGTCTCCCCGCAACAATTTTAGGGTCGAGTTGGCGCACGGTACCGGCTGCTGCATTGCGGGGATTGGCAAAGAGTGGCTCTTCATTTTTTTTACGCTCTACGTTAATGCGTGTAAATTCTGCTTTTGGAAGCCAAATTTCTCCTTCAACGATGCAATCGATAGGCTCCGTGAGTACAAGTGGGATTGAGCGAATAGTGCGAATATTTTCCGTAACATTCTCACCCGTCGTTCCATCCCCGCGCGTTCCAGCAGACTCGAGCTTTCCTTTCTTGTACGTCAGGACGATTTTGAATCCATCTATTTTGAGTTCCGCCACATATGTGATGGGTCGACCCGCGTGTTTACGTACGCGCTCATCAAAGAGGCCAAACTCTTCGTCGGTGAATACGTTGTCAAAAGACCACTGCGGTACCTCATGCGTAAGCTTTGAAAACTTCGCAAGTGGCGCTCCTCCAATTCGCTGCGTTGGAGAATCCGCGACGACAAGTTTCGGATACTTATGTTCCAGTGCTACCAATTCTTGGAGTAGCGCATCATACGCCTCATCAGATATTTCTGGGAGGTCGAGGGCGTGATAGCGATGACTATGGTAGTTAATGAGCTCCCGTAGCTTTGTTGCACGCAGAACACTTACTTGTGGGATATTCGGTAATTTATCTGCCATCTCATGAGTATAGCAAAAAAGACAACCATTTTCTGGTTGTCTTTTGGTCCATAAATTGGCTTTCTAGAAACCCGTCTTCACCTGTATGGTGCGTTGCGTACGCCTCGTATTTGCCGTATCGCAGGTATTATAGCCATTCGCTGTTACCGTCGTGAAATCATTCAGTTTATCAACGATGACATCCGCGCACGTTGAATCAGAGAAGGCAATAGAGTATGTCGTTCTCCCGCTTGTAGGCGTGCGCGCAGGGACGGTGTTATTAAACGAAGGAAGTGTTGGGACTACCCGCCCATCACACACAAACGAATTAAATGATGCGGGTTGTACCCATAAAGTCGAGGTAGCAAATACCGTGTATGGAAATCCATTTTGTGGATACGATACGTCCCAATAGAGGGCACATTCGATGGCGCGATCCGCGGCGACAAACGCCTGCTGAGAATTTTTCAAAAATGATGCCAATATCACTTGCTTGATGCTGAGGCTATATATTCCAAAACTTATCGCAAGAATAATACTGATGACAAGCATCGAGAGGAGGAGAATGAAACCCCCCTCTTTTTTTGTTTCCTGTGAATGAAAAAAGTTCATAGTAGGGAGATTAATTAAGGCGAGGAAACCAATTATAAAAATCTTGAGATGTGCTTATGGTTCTTGGGCTTCCTCCATAACTGCGATAACTCACGCTTGATGTGACGCGCACCTGTCGATTCGCCACGACTTCTGTCACCGTCACACTCCGCCTAAATGGGGTTACCGTCCAAGGAGATGCGAGAGCACTACTAAACTGCCGATAGAGTCCCGTTGTGCTATGTTGGTAAATTCTATCAACTGTACTGCAATTACCCGCACATGAAATGAGCGCAGTAGGACCCCATACACCAGTTGAGTGTTCCGTGACATCAACAACGCAACCCGTACTGCAGATGGGAAGAATGTTTGTCATCCAAGCTCCTCGTGCGGGATCTGCATCTTGAGCAGAATTATTGTCGCGAATATTGTGCACCACCTCCATTCCTTCTTCTGCCAAGTGTGTGGCAGTCAGCTCCAGGCGCGCATCGCGCGACGCTCGGATACTCTGCGCCGACAGCGTCATTGGTCCCACCACGGCGAGTGTGAGCACAACAATGGCAACGATGGTTTCGATGAGCGAAAATCCTTTAGTTTTGTGAAATGTATTCATGTTTAAAGAGCAAAATTAGGAGTACGCACGCCTATGGTTGTTTGTACGTCAAATGATGTCGATGTCTTACTACTTGAGGTTGCAGTACCACGTACCACCATGGTGACGTAAGGTTGTCGCAAGCTAGGCTCAGTACCAGTGACATAAAAGCGCAGTGCCGTCATATTGATTTCGGGAGCAGTGAGCGCAAGGTAGGTAGCACCACTATCCGTTGAGCGCTGTATTCGGTTTCCCGATACGCGATACACATACTGATCCGTATCAATGAGTGGATTACCTGTCTGACTTTCAAATGCGAGGCATACATCTCCGCCATTACCAACCGCATCCGTCATGGGACAATTGAGTGGTGTGGTCAGCGTGCCAGCACAACCACAGTGAAAATTACTGCCCATGCGCATGTTGCGCGACATCGAATCGAGCGCGGCGGTCACATTGTCTGTAGCGATACGGGCGGTGCGCGCTTTGCGACTCGCACTCTCGAGACTCACCATCGCCCCAACGACAAGGAGCATCGCCGTAATGAAAAGCGAGGTCGAGACAATCATCTCGATAAGCGTAAAACCACTTTTAGGTGCCCGATATAATTGTTTTTTGTGAATTATCATAATTAATGTTGAATTATTTTCAATTATTTCATTGAATGGAGACTTGCCCCGTTGTCCATACCTCTACCGTACGTCGGTGCCCTGCCACTGAGAGGACAGTTATGCGGGCGCGAGAATACTGAGTGGGGAATCCCGCGCCCAATAAATCTCCATTAATAGTCGCATCGAGGTTGGGTCGGGTGAAGGCAATATCAAATCTATTGCTAGCATCAAGTGTGCCACAGGAAGCCGAAGAGGCAGTTCCAACGGGAGCATCACCACACAGCGAGGCGATGGTATTACCCTTAAGCAAAACAATTACTT
>JAYSZV010000245.1:0-15233 GCA_043737875.1 Candidatus Lloydbacteria bacterium | reverse complement strand
CGCCTTCAGTTTCTTTATGAGGTTTGCTGGATTTTTAATCAGTTTCCACGGAATAGTTTTTTCACCACCCAGCGCCGTCTTGGCTATTTCTTTGACCGGCCGACCAAATTTATCGAGAGGAAGCGGGGAGTAACCAGAAAGATAAACGTGTGAAACGCCGATCGCATCACTGGTACGAAAAATGGAGCCCACATTATGTGCACTGCGAATATTATGGAGCAGAATGCGAATATCCCGTTGCGTCATAAAATAACTGCGTGCCTATCGCGCATCGGGAGATTTCATCGTGCCTGTCTCGATGGCAGTGGCACATTCGCCCTTCGCGCTGACGCGCACTCCTGACACATTCGCCTCGCACGCATTGCCGTACGTCTTTCCGTCTACGCCACAAACGGGGTCATATTGTGTTGTACACATCACTGCTTCTGTGGGTTTCGGTGTGGGCGTGGTGGTCGTCGGGCACGCTGTGAATGCACACGCAGGACCAGTGCGTCCGACACTTGAACCATCGGGGCACATCTTTGCCTCTTCGGTGCATGCCACAGGCAGAGCAGTTCGGGGTACAACAGTGGGCTCTGTCTTTGGTTGAGGCGTGGTGGGCCGTTCCAATTCTGTCCCATTATCGCAAGTCTCAGTAGCGCTAGGATGACACACTTTGGTTTTCTGATCGCTTCCACCACGAAGAGGGTGTTCCCCCACCATCCCTTTGTCATAGTATAAGGGATTTCCGCTTTTGACCCCCTGCTCCTTGATTGCGATATCCTCCATCTCTCTCCTTGTGCTACCCACCATCACGAGCACAGTGCGGGCATGTCCAAATGCCTCACCAAATTTTCCCTCCGCAAATGCACTCTTTCCGTTTGCAAGCATGCCACCAGCCGTCTCAAGGCCTGCTTTCATGCGATCACCAAAATCTCGCCCCTGCGTCTGTTTTCCTATCGTCATATTGGTAGAGATTCGTGCGGGGGTGTTATCGATTCTCGTTGGAGCATATTTTGCATTCTCTATCCCTGAATGAAGGGGCGCCATCTTCATTACAATCGCTTCGTCTATGGAAATTTCTGGCTTTTTGACGCCTTGCTCGCGAATTGCAATCGCACCACTTACGTCCCCGCTCTCTGTGAGGAATTTTATTACTTCAGTCTTTAGGAGATTGTATTCGGATTCTGCACGGACGAGCTCTGCCTCCGCTCTTTGCTTCACGTCAACTCTTCTTTCAAACACGCTAGTCCACGAATTAATTATCGTGGATTGCGAATTTCTAACCGTTTTTGCGACCATATCAAAGTCAGGGTCTCCTTGTATGGCTGTTCTCGTTGCATCTTCTGCATATGGGTCTGTCGTCCATCTCTTTTCGACCCGACTAAGCACCGTAGCGCGCACAACAGACTCCTTATCGAGTCGTGCGAATAATTCTTTTGCTTTTTTATCATCTTCCTTCAGTTTCACCTTCTTGAGTTTTTCGCCCAGTTTATTTTCTGCGTCTTGATAATTTTCGAGCGCCTCTCGAAATGCGCTCACATTGGTGGGATTTGTCGCCTCCACCTCAAGAGCCTCCGCCATCTTCTCATTGGTAAACCGAAGGAGCAGTGCAGTGTTATTCACTTCACCAAATGTGAACAGTCGCGTAAATCCCCTTTTCCACTCTTTGATAAAATACAAAGAGCTCGTTGGCAGTAACCACACGTCAGAGACACCCAACTCCGCCACGTGCACCGCTTGTTCTACCATCGCACTTTCTGCGGTAAGCGTCGTTGTGCTGTTTGTCTCTGCAAATAAGCCTAGTGGTGCACCGAGTAGTGCCATGCCCAATACAAAATACGTAATGATATGTTTCATTTCTTTATTGTACTTCCAAGCATAAAAAAGTACCATGTTTTATGTTTTGCGCATGAAAAGCCTGCGTCACTTCAAAAAAAACGCACGATGTGTTACTGTTGCAACGTTCGCTCGTGTATATGCCCCATAGCTGTTTTGGTAGATAACAGGAAGTAGGCAACCTACGAAATAAAATCTACAATAAAAAATATGCCCCTATAGCTCAGCTGGTAGAGCAGTAGCCTTTTAAGCTAACGGTCGCAGGTTCGAGCCCTGCTGGGGGCACTAGAAACAAGTTAGACCTCAATGTGTATACATTGGGGTCTAACTTTTTCTTCCCCCAGCAGGGATCGAAAGACGGAGGCGGTCTACGATTTTGGCTTTGTAAAATTGTCGCCGAGTCGGGGTCGCGAGCGACCTAGATTTCTTACGAACAAAGTGAGTGTAGAAATTGGGAATGCCCTTGCGGTGCACTTAAGCTTTTGACTGCTTTTGAGGCAAAAGATTTAGTGACTAGTGAACGATCCCTGCTGGGGGCACAATGTGCTGAATTCATAAAAACCACACACGATAGTATCTGAAAGTTCCTGCCCTTTAGTTTTGGTTTTTTAGGGCGAACAAGTTGCGCTGACCATGTAGGGTCGAGACTCCTGCTCTGGTGTCGATAGACTTTATTTTTAAAAGCAGATTTCACTATCTTACCTTTAAATTATTTAAACAATATGCATCTACAAAAACAGCACCCCTAGGTGCTGTTTTATTTACTGTCATCAAGCCTATTGCTCTGTGCCCATTCTTCTTGGGCCTCCTTCATACAAAAGTGCATCAACACCTAGCGCGGTTGGTCCAAATCCTGCGGGTAGCAAATACTGGAGCGTGGTGATGTACACTTCACCACTCAACTTCGCCATAATCACCACACACGGGTTCGCCTCGAATTCGTTTGTCACTTGTCGACAGGAGCCACATGGAGTGATGTACGACTTCTCGGCACCCCTACGCCTCGCTTTTGACATGTGCATATCGAAACCTCCCACCACTGCGAAAGCGGTAAATTTGCGATAGCCCTCACTGACCGCTTTGAATGAGGCAGTGCGCTCAGCGCAAATAGTAGACCCGTACGCCGCATTCTCAACGTTGCATCCCGTGAACACTCGACTGTCTCCAGCTTTGTTCACAGCGAGTATTGCCGCTCCAACATTGAAGTGTGAGTACGGGGCATAGGAATTTTCCTGTCCACGTCTCGCTTCCTGGACGAGGTGCACAATCATCTTATTTGAAATTAGTGCACTATTTACGGTGCGAAGCATGTCGGGATTATTTTGAAGCTCGGTAATTTGCAGCTCTTCTGCAACCCCAGCCTTGAGAAAAATCTCTAGCGTGTTGTTCGTCGCGAAAAGGTCAAATATTGTTTGTGCTGATTGTCGTTCGTCACTCAAACCTTCTGTCATTTTATATCCTTACTATTTCTTTATTGAATCTACCTGCGCCGACTCAACCATGTCAATCTATGTTGTTGTACGCCCCTCACAAAAAAGTATACTATTATCCAATATGCCAAATACTCAAAAAATCCTCATTGTCGAAGATTCCGCACTCTTGCGTGCCGTTATGCATGACGCTCTTGAAGGAGGTGGTTTTACAGTACTTGAAGCGTCTGACGGCAAAGAGGGGCTCGAGACTGCACTGCGAGAACACCCCGATCTTATTTTGCTCGACCTCATGATGCCCGTCATGGACGGAATGACCGCATATAAGCTCCTCCGCAACGATGCGTGGGGCGCGACAATCCCCGTCATCATGCTTACCGCAAGCAAAGAGGCGACAATGATGTCGTGGCTCTCCACAGAAAAGTTGGATTACTTCGATAAGGACCAATGGATGTCAGACGAAGTAGTTGCACGCGTGAAGCAACGATTAGCAGAAACAGTGTAATTCTTCTAAAAAAATAAAAGGAAACTGGGCAAAAAAATCCGCAAGCCTAGCTTGCGGATTTGTGTTTTGGATTGCTAAAAAAGTGCATCCAGTGGTTTGTACAAACTAAAAATACCATGATGGGAGGACACATGGGGATTGGTCAGGAATCCCCTCCACGTTTGCAGTCCCTCGCGAAGCACGGCATTGTCACGTAGCGCCACATAGATGCCGTTATGCACTGACGCATTCCGTACCAAGTGCAGAATGTACGGTAGTGTCACATCGGTAAGCGCAATGGTCGCCTCACTCGGCACTGTGGAGCCGGGGATGTTCGGCGTCGCCGAGAATACGAGCTTTCGCGCTCCTCGCGTGAACGTTTCTCCGGGCTTTGTCGGATTCCCTTTTGTCCACGCTGTTGAGCCCCCTTGGTCGATGGACACATCGGCAATGTATGCGCCAGTCTTCATCCGTGCAAAATGTTTTTGCGTGAGCACAATTGGTGCCTCCTTTCCACCAGGGAGCATAGGGCCAGAAATAACGATATCTGCATTTCTGATAACTGATTTACCTTGCGCCTCACCAAGTGCCGCAAGCGAGAAGAAGCAAATACTCTGTGCTCCTGAGCTCTTGTATTTTTTCCTCAACTCACAAATTCGTGGCTCATACGCCTCAAATAGCGCAATGAGCGAAACACCCGCACTCAACGTTTGAATAAGCGCCGCCTCACCCACATTTCCGCCACCAATAATGACTGCGGTGAGTAGAGAGTGGTATTCTTTAGGAAAGCGCGAGAGGGCTCCACGCATGGCTTGCGTACCTGCAATTTTCGACATGGGGACCAGAAGCGGAAAGGTTTTTCGACCATTCTCGCCAATTTCTGCCACCGTTTCGTAGGCGATAGACGTGATTTCATTCCTGAGTAGTGACGCTGTCAGCTCTTTCTCGCCACCTGCAAGATGCAGATACGTAAATAGCGTTTTCCCTTGAAACTGTGCAAGGTATGGATATTCGTCGCGGATAGGTTCTTTTACCTTCACCACGATATCTGCTGCCCTCCACACCGCTTCTGCGGACGGAGTAATATTGGCACCCTCTCTGACGTAGGAATCATCGCTGAATCCCGAGAGTAGCCCTGCATTCTTTTCAACTAAGACACTACCACCGCAAGCGATGATGGCGCGCGCGCCCTCTGGGGTCACACCCACTCGTCCTTCTTGATACTTTCGTTCCCTTGGTACACCAACGATACATTTCTGCATAGCGTTCTCCTTACAAGGTAATCTATTGTCAGACTAGGCTTTTGGTAGTGAAAGTCAAACGGAAGTATTCTCTGTGTTCGGTAGGTAAATTTTGATGAGCAATTAAAATCAAGTAGAATACACACATGAAACACGAAAAAATTGCCGTAGTAATATATGGATTTCCGGGAAGCGGGAAGGGTACACAGGCTAATCTTATTGCAAACGCGTTTGGGCTCGTCAATTTCGACACCGGACGCATGCTCGAGACGCTCTGGTATGACCCAAAACGTCAAAAAGAGGCGTTGGTGCAACGTGAGCGAAAGCTTTTTGAGGAAGGAAAGCTGAATACCCCCAGCTTTGTACTGAATGAAGTATCAAAAGCGACCAAGCAAATCGCAAAGCATGGCCAAGGAGTCGTATTTTCTGGCTCGCCACGCACGATGGACGAGGCAGTCTCGCTTATCCCTCTACTTGAAAAGACTTATGGAGTGAAAAATGTCTTCTTTTTCTTTCTTGATGTAGAGCCCAAAGACTCCATTTGGCGCAACAGCAAACGATTTATTTGTACATTTTGCCGAGCGATGTTAATGGCGAAGTATTACCCCTCCAAAAAGCCGACCCACTGCCCAGTCTGCGCAGGTACGCTCTACAAACGCTCTCTCGACCGCCCTGACATCATTCCAAAGCGTATAGACGAGTATAATGCCCGCACCGCCCCTATTCTCAATTTCCTCAAAAAACGAGGGACCAAGGTGACCAAGCTCGATGGCAAGCCAGAACCCTACAAAATATTCAAGAAAATCGAAAAACGTATCTCTGACGGATTGAAGTAATCATTCTCTCTCTCATTAAAAACTACGCTTTAAAAAGCGTAGTTTTTATTTACCATCTCACTCAAACGCCATTCTTGAGATTGATGGCGCACGAAACTCGAACTCCGCTTCTGTGGAGCGAGGCATTACTTTTTTGAGTGGCTACGGAGCGCGGCGGCGCGAGTCTTGAGGAAAAAATCAGCAGATTTTTATCCGTACACTCAAAAAAGTAATACCGAGCGAAAGTTATCCACAGTCTGTCCTTGACCATTCTATAGGACAATCATATACTTGTCCCAGACGCGACTTGCAGTAGATAGTTATCAGAACTACTGCAATAGCAGTAGTTCCTTACACAATTCAAAAAAGTTTTCCTCCAACAACAGACCACTGAGATCTCCAACTCGGTGGTCAATTTTTTTATCTAATGCCCTTTTCAAATAACCTATCCACAATAAACCATAAATTTTGTCCCCAACATTGAGAAAATTTTGCGACAAATCTCGATATGCCTTAAAATTTTCTTTTCGTTGGTGGTCAAAATTTGCGAATTCTTCGTGGAAGAGTTATTTAAAAATGGCATAAATGTCTTTTAGAATGTCCTTTATAACTCAACCCCTTTGCCAAAGCCCCTAGGCTGAGAGGATGTACTGCTCTAGCGCCGCATCAAAATCCACTTCTCCCCGATGTGCCTCGTGATACATATTTTTTAACATCCGTAGTCGGTCTTCAATTTCATTCGTAAGAAACTTTTTTGAGTTGGTGAGATATTTTTGGTAGCTGTATATACTGACCCCCGCCGCAATTGCCTCTTCTTTTTCCAGTGTCGCACAAAGGTAAAGGAGTTTTGTTGCCCACCAAATAGTGCCATGCAGTTCTTCAGCGACTGCACCACGCTCTACGGCTCGGAGATACTCTATCCATGCGACTTTCTTGTCTCGTGCCGTTAATGCATCGGCAAGGGCAAAACTGTTTTCGGGTTTCTTTTTTATGAGGGGGAATTCGTTCACGATTCCTCCAATTTTCTTTAATACAGCTAAAATATCCTTATTTGGCGCAGTTTCACGAATAAACACGTGATTGGATGCATCTTTGAGTGCCATTGAGTAATACTCCACACCTTCTTTGTCATCGAGAATACCGTCTATCACGATAATATTCTTGTCACCGAAGAGATTTTGGGCAAAAATGGCTTCGTTAAGGGCTGAAGCGTTGAAACTGACGTCAGAAAAACGCAGAATATTGGATTCGCCTTCTTTTTTTGCCTCATCAAGTGTCTTTCGGAGCGCCTTTCGGGCACTTTGGGTATCTTCGCCAATGAAAATCGTTATCATTCATGCCATTTTAGCATGTAAGTCTGCGAACAAAGAGGAAAAAAGAAAAAGCGACCGATTAATCGGTCGCTTATGATTCTGTGAGGAATCGTTACTGACGGCGTGCGGGAGGGGGCGTGTTGTAGTTGCCGGGAACAGAGTTCGAGAACGAGCAGCTGTAAGGACTCGTATTGGCAGTCGGCACACCCGACGGACTGACTGTGCCTGTGTACGATGCAGTGCAATTCGTCCTGCCCATGGCTTCGGATTGTTGCTGCATATATTGGTAGTGTTGATTGGCACGGTCATCGAACGGTCCGCCGATGATGGAACCTCCAATTCCGCCGATTATGGCGCCCACAACCGGATGTTGCGAAAAGAGGAGGGAGCCGACTGCGGCACCACCGATAGCTCCGGTAGTGCGGGCGTTCATTCCCGGAAGCACTTGTTGCCCACTGAACCCACCAGATCGCGCGCTACCGCTATATTCTGGTACAACTGCGCAACCTGTGAGCAATGCGAGCGTGATCGTCGTAAAAAGCAAAAAAATCCGTGAAAACATGACATTCTCCTATGTGAGTGAAGGAACAAACTGAATACTTAAGTATTATACACCAAAAAAAAACTAAAGTCAACTATTTTCAAACTCGCGCTTTTTTCTCTGCGACGTCTGTCCAAAGACTGCCTTTGGACAAAAATATGTTGAAAAATATGGGTTTCCTGTATAAAAAGCTCATTTTACTACTTCCTATTCTAGGCTTCCCCAACGTGTTCCTTGCTTACTATCAACCACAAGTGGGATATAGGCTCCTGAAGTACCCAAATTGGCAGATGCCATACCAGCACGTACGAGCTCGGTGACTTTTTTGATGACTTTCACATCATTTTTGACCTCAAAAATGAGTTCGTCGTGCACTTGGAGAATGAGTACGGCGTCATCAGCCAATCCCTCTTTCTTGAGCAGTGCGTCGACATTCTTCATCGCGATTTTTACGAAGTCCGCTGCAGTGCCCTGAAGTGGGGCATTCATCGCCATGCGTTCGGACATTGCTTTCATGAATGGCAGGCGTGAGCGAAGGTTGGGGAAGTAGCGTCTACGTCCAAAAATAGTTTCAGTGTAGCCCTTTTTTGTTGCCTCTTTTTTCACTTCATCAAAGTACGCGGCAATCTTTGGAAAAGTAATAAAGTATTGGTCATAAAATTCTTGTGCTTCCTCTCGCGTGGAGCCGAGATTCTGCTTGAGTGCACTCACACCCATTCCGTAGATGATGCCGAAGTTGATCACTTTCGCCTGTCGTCGCATTTCTTTTGTCACTGCATCTCCTGCAACACGGAACACGCGCGATGCGACCGATGTATGGATATCTTCTCCCGATTGAAATATTTCCGTAAGGCCGGGGTCCGACGAGAGCATGGCGAGTACGCGCATTTCGATTTGTGAGTAATCAAATGCAATAAGCACGTATCCCTCGGGCGCAATGAATGCATTCCGCACAACGGCTCCTAGCCCCTCACGCACGGGGATATTCTGCACACTTGGGTTCGATGAAGAGAATCTTCCTGTTGATGCGCCGTCTTGGTGCAGTGTGGGGTGGATGCGCATTCCCTCGTCGACAACCTGAGGAATATTATCGATGTACGTAGAGAGTAATTTTTGTAGTTCGCGATAGGAGAGGATAGACGCAATGATGGGATGTGAGTCTTTCATCTTCTCGAGCTCTGACTCACGCGTACTCCGCGCACCACCTGCTGTCTTCTTCAGTCCCTTTGCGGTTAACTGCATCTTGTCGAAGAGCACGACGCCTAATTGCTTCGGTGAATTAATATTAAATTCTTCTCCTGCTTCTTTATAAATCGCTTTTTCGGCGACGGAGAGTTGCTTGTGGTACTCCACAGAAAGTTTTTTGAGATAATCCACATCGATAAGCACGCCATGTGCTTTTGTATCTGCGAGTATGGGAATAAGCGGGAGCTCTATTTCTTCGTAAATGGAGAGCAGTCCTTCTTTATTCAAGTCACTAAGTATCTTCTCATGCGCGCGTGATAGGTCTTTTTCCCCTGTAAAATCAATGATTTCTTCGATTCCGGGGGTTGTCTGGTCTGAGTTAAGTAGCCACACACCAATCGCCGCCTTGCGGAGGAGCTCCTCATCGACGGGTTGTTTCTCTTCCGTACCACTCGCCTCATTTCCACTCTCTCCCTTTGGCGCTTTTCCGTCTTTCGCATTGCTTGATGAAGCGTCTTCACCTCCGAGCACTTGCCTCACACGAGCACCAAGTGTGCGAAACTCAAGTTGATTAAAAAGTGCGATAGATTTATCAACCGTAAATGTTTCTTTCCATACGTGTTCAGGCAAAGTGTATGCAATAGGCGCGTCCCGTCGAATCGTCGCGAGCATTTTAGAAAAGAGTGCATCTTCTTCGCCCGCAATCAGAAGCTCGACAATACGAGGCTTAATCCCCGCTTCGATTACTTTCTCCTTACTCTTCTTCAGCGCTTTATATATTCCTTCAATTGAGCCGAACTTTTGCATCAAATCACTTCCCGTCTTCTCGCCAATGCCTGCGATACCGATGATATTGTCTGATGGATCACCGCGAAGACCCTTATAGTCAGGCAAGAGAAGTGGCCCGAAGCCAAAACGTGCTTTGACTGCTGTTTCGTCATAGATAATCGTATCGTTAATGCCTTTTCTGAGGGTATACACCCGCACGCGTTTCCCTGAAACAAGTTGCAGTGTATCCATATCGCCCGTCACAATGAGGATCTCCAAGTCCTTGATATTTTTGGTTTGCTCAACAATTGTCCCGAGCATATCGTCTGCTTCAAATCCTACTGCATCGTAGATGGGAATATGAAAGGCGCCGAAAATATCACGACTCCGTCCGAGCTGTTGTTTCAACTCTTCATCAGTCTTGGCGCGCCCTGCTTTGTAGTCTTTGTATTCCTTGTGACGAAACGTAGGCCCTGGCAAGTCGTAACACGCCGCCATATAGTCAGGTTGAAATTCCTGAACGGAGCGGATGAGCATCGTCGCGAGGCCGTAGAGTCCACCCGTTGGCTCTCCGGCCTTGGTCGCAAAGTCCGGAAGCGCATGATATGCGCGATGAATAATCGCGTGCGCATCAAATAGGACGAGGCGCTTGGAGTGAGTTTTTGCAATCATGTCCCCACATCATAGCAAATCAGGCTACGCTCGAACATGAAGGAAAAAATCTCTACTTATGTACTTTCGCCCCACTTGTTTCCAAACTCGTAGTCGAGGAGTTGGCGGGCGTTTTCGACGTCTTCGTCGCGAAGGGCATACAAATCAAAGCCATACGCCTCCTCGCCTTGCTGTGCACTCGCTGCGGTACGCTCACGGAGATAGCTCTTGATGCTATGCGTGTTCAAAAACTGGCGTGTCTCCTGTGCCTGCACTCCATCGCGGAAAAATTTAATACGGGTACTCATGTTATGTAAGGTTTGTGCGCACTTTTCTCGTTGTGCCGTCAACAACGTCGAAAAATATTGTGTCTGCGTGCTCTGGGAACAGCTCTTTCATATTTTCCGGCCACTCCACAAGTATAATATTTTTTGCATCTGCCTGTAATCCCATCCAATCGAGCACGACGAGTTCACTCGTCTCCTCTATGCGATACGCATCAATATGCACCAAACGCGTAAATTCCCGACTCTGCGCAATGTTATAAAAACGGGCAAGCACAAACGTAGGCGATGGAATGGGCTCTGCTATGTGGAGTGCCCGTGCAAAAGATTTGGCAAACGCGGTCTTCCCTGCGCCCAGCTCCCCTGAAAGCCCGATAACGCGGGCCCCCATCACTGTATTCACTTCGTGTTCTTGGTGTCTTTTTTGTGTAACGGATTGCAGTATTTCTCGCGCAAGTGCGTCCATCTCTTCCGTGTTTCGTATGAAAACTTCCATATATTGTATTGTAACCCAAAAAGAGCCCCATGACAGTGGGGCTCTTTTGCGCTTTCATACTTTATTATACCATCGACAAGTAAGGTCTCCGCATAAGTCCGAGGAAATTTCGAGCGAGGCATTTGGAAAATATGAAGACCTATCGAGATAGGTCTTCATATTTTCCAAATGACAGAGCCGAAATTTACCGGACTTGGTGTGGAGAGGTTAGTTGGAGATGGTATTAGTGGCACTAGCGCGCAGGATTTGCATTCTCTTCGGTTGGAAGCATGCGTATCAATTTCAAACGGTCAGCATCTTCCTTCTCTTCAGCCTCCAGTTGCTCTTTACGTTTATCGTAATATTCTTTTCCTTTGCGGAATCCGATAATTGCGGCCACGACAAGTACGATATAGAGGAGCCATCCCAAGAACGAGCTTGGCAAAATACCATTTCCACTCTTTTCCACACTTGCCGTTTTCTCACCAGAATCTTTTACTGGAGCTCCTGCAGTTGCGACATGCGTGCCCGCCCCATCATCATACTCTAGTCGTGCACGTGCATCGGGGAATCCTTTTGCATCCCCAGTTGTCATACCGAGTATGGAAACGGTGCGCGTGGAGCCACTCTCTAAACGCCCAATGGGGAGCACGTAGGTGCGCTCTCCACCTCCTGCATTGTCTTCAAGAAGTAATTCGTTGTTGGTTGTATCGCCAATATAAATAACCTCCGAAGGCAAGATGATTTTGAGTTTTGCATTGGTTGCGGGAACATTTCTGCGATAGGCATACACGATGCGGTATTCAACAGGGGTATGTGCAACAACTTTCTTTGGTCCAACTTTTTCGATGGTCACAACGACTCCATCTATGGCAACGGCACCTTTACCCGTAAGCCTGTCCCACAGTGATGGATCAGACTGGGCTACGCCTGCTACTTGCGTCGTGGTCGCTCCACCATTCTTTTTTCTCATAAGTGCTCCAAGGAAGTCCCCAGGACGCGAGCCGTCTGTCGCACCAAAAGCACTTGATTGTGTACCTGCCTTCGGGGCGCCACTTGAGGTGGTATTGCGTGCCACTCCATCTCCTGCAGTTCCCGTGGATACTTGTTGGTTGATGGGCTCCTCGCTTTTTGGAGGCGGTATTCCTCGTGTGCTGAAGATGCGCGTTGCGCCATAGACGCGACCAGCGCTATTCTCTGCGACGATGCGGTAAAAATACGTAGTTCCCGGTACAAGATTGGTGAGCGGACGTTCAAATGGAGCGGCCACCGTCGAGACGTTTGCACTCTGGGTTTGATTTTCAAAACGCTGGGTCGTACCCCAGTCGAACCATGCCTTTGTCTGATTGTTCCCATGCGGGCTCACATAGCCTTTTATGGTGGCATTCGTTTCTCCGATGATTGACGGATTATTTGTCTCTACGATAACCAATGGAGGCACATCATTCGCAAGGTCTTTCGTTGTAAAATAGACTATCTGTCCGATATCTTTGCCACGACCATTTTCTGCATACTGTCTAAAAAAGTATTGCGTGCTTGGTGCAAGACCGACAATATCTGCGGATGTGTCGATGAGTACCGTGCCAACCCCCCCCATTGCGCGACGTGGTGTCTGATAGACAACGCTTGCGCGACCGGTAATCCCCCATTCAAACCAGCTCACGGTATCGGGCATTTGGTTGGGATTGGCTTGCCCATTCAGTTTTGCGCTTTTCTCCGTCACAAAAGTTGCCTGCTTTGTAAGCGCGATTGGTGTTGATTGGATTGCAAAAACCACCTCGGGCATTCCCAAAAACAAGAAAGCCAAAAAAATAGTCCGCACTGCAACAACGTTGGTGATCTTTTGTTTCATCCTATTCATACGTGTATTGTACACCATTTATAATTATTTGTCAAACCCTAAAATGTATTCTTGTTGAGCCAGTAATTTGGCTGTACAATACTGGGAATGATTAAATTCCAAGATGAGCAACAAGCAAAAGATATGGCGATGCGTCGAGAGCGCGAAGCTGAGCAACTCGCTCAAATCTTGGCTACACGCTATGAACTCCCCTACGTTGATCTCTCTCGCGTTATCGTCAACAACACCGCAATCCGACTCATTTCCGAAGAAACTGCCCGTAAACTAAAAATTGTTGTCTATTCAATTGACGGTCATGTCGCCAATATTGCCGTCCAGACTCCGAACGCGGATGGGCTCGAGGCGGTACTCGATGACCTGAAACGCCAAGGCTACACTCCGTCTATGGCGATGGCATCGGAGTTTGGTATCGCACATTCATGGGATGTCTACCACGAGGTATCGTACGCCCACGCCGAGACTGCGGGAGTGATGTCTGTTTCTAATGAAACGATGCAACGCTATGTGTCCGTCATCAAAACCATTACTGATGTGAAGGCGGTGGTGGAAGGAGCAATCAGTTCTGGTGATGCCCACGCGCTGTCGACCGTTGTTGAAATTATCTTAGGAGGTGCGGTTGCGACTTCAGTTTCAGACGTGCACATCGAGCCAGAAAAGGAGTTGGTGCGTGTGCGCTATCGCTTGGACGGTATCCTTCAAGACGTCGTGGAAATTAGCCATGTGAACTACAAAAAGGTGCTCTCACGTATAAAGCTCCTCGCAGGGGTAAAGCTCAATCTTGTACACGAAGCACAAGACGGACGCTTCACTATCAAAATAAATGATACCGATGTTGAAGTGCGTACGTCTATTCTTCCCGCCGCATACGCCGAGTCGGTGGTGATGCGTATCTTGAATCCGAAATCTATTTCGGTGCCACTCGAAGAGCTGGGTATGGATGAGTATTTTTACGAGATCATGATGTCTCAGATTGGCAAACCAAACGGGCTCATTTTGACGACAGGTCCTACGGGCTCCGGAAAGACAACGACACTCTATGCTTGTCTCAAAAAACTGCGTAATCCACAAATTAAAATTATTACTATCGAGGACCCTATCGAATATCACCTCGACGGTATTTCACAAACACAGATTGACCACGACAAGGGATATGACTTTTCTCACGGCCTTCGCGCTGCCGTCCGCCAAGACCCCGATGTCATCATGGTTGGAGAAATTCGTGACGAAGAAACAGCGTCCGTTGCCATCGACTCAGCCCTCACGGGACACTTGGTGTTCTCGACACTCCACACCAATAATGCCGCTGGAGCCATTCCTCGTCTCATCGATATAGGTGTGAACCCAAAGATTATTAGTTCGGCGCTCAATATCGCAATCGGACAACGCCTCGTCCGTCGACTTTGCGTCCACTGCAAAGAGCAGTATGTGCTTGAGGGTAAAGAAAAAGAGGCAGTTGATCGCGAGTTCCCTTCCATCAAACAGTACCGTCCACTCGTTGAACTCCCCGAGCAATTTTGGCGCCCCGTTGGCTGTGACAAATGTTCATTCACGGGCTATAAGGGACGTATCTCTATCTACGAAGGAATACTCATGGATCGCGCTATTGAAGCGGTGCTCCGCGAAAATCCCAGTGAGCGCGAGATTAAGGAAGCCGCAAAGCCTCAAGGACTGCTTGATATGCGCCAAGACGGTATCGTGAAGTGCATTAAGGGGATGACGTCACTTCCTGAAGTGGAGAGAGCCGTAGGTCTCGACGAATCCCGCTAACTAGGAAGGCGTGCTTTTCGCGCCCTGCACCTTTGTTTTTCTGCGAACTCACGAAGCGGTATAGCTCATACAGCTTCTGTGAGATTCCTCAAAAAACAAAAATTCATTGCATCGAAAATCCCATCCTTCGATATAACACAAACACAAAGACCGCCATAGGCGGTCTTTGTGTCATCTCATTATCTTGCCGGTTTGAAAGAAAGAAGAAGAAGAATGCTTTTCTCTTTCAAGCCTACAATGGGCTTCAGCACATTACCCTTCAAACAGCTACTTTAATCAAAGTTGAAAAAAGTTAAATGTATTCCTAAGGTGTCCGCCAGCACGCGCGCACGGGGCGGCAACCAGTGGGTCCTCGGAGATACATCATGGAATCCTGTGGGGACTTAATTGTTTGAAGGGTGATACGCTCAAGTAAACTGTTCTTGAGTTGATTTCGAAGATCGTGATGTGATTAGAGTATCACATTTTTTAATGTTTGTCAATATGTGAGTCCGTAGAGTATAAAACCCAAACTTTTTTGGGAAGAGTTTCATTCTATGGCATACTGAGAGAGAAATTGCCTGAGGATGTGGCGGTACGAGTCACAGGAGACTCAATTTC
>JAYSZV010000244.1:0-1098 GCA_043737875.1 Candidatus Lloydbacteria bacterium | reverse complement strand
AATGTGGGTGCGCGAAACGCAAGCCACGTCAGGAGATGGTTGCCAACATCAGTCTTCTTGAACATCCAAAATAGCAGGCTCGCAATACTCACGATGATGATTGCAAACAAATAATCATTCTGTAAAAATTCACTGATTGCGATTATCAGCTTGGTTGCGGCGGGTAATTCCGCATTCGCCTCCTTGAAGGTTGTTGCGAGTCCCGGAACTACATAAATCATCATCAATACTGCCACGATAATCATGACGAGAAGAACCATGGCGGGATACATCATTGCGCTTCGCATCTTCTTTTTCAATGTGTAGGACTTCTCCATGTGCCTACTCGTAACCATGAGTGCCTCCACAACGCCACCAGACTCCTCGCCCGCGCGCATCATTGCAATGAACACGGGAGGAAACGCATTCTCGTGCTTTGCCAACGCATCAGAAAATGATGTGCCCTTTTTTACATCCTCTTTCAGCATTTGAATTATCTTGCGAAATCGTGGGTTCTCAGTCTGCTTCACGAGTATTTCTAAGGCGCGCGAGATTGATAATCCTGCTTTAATCATTCGTGCAAGATTGCGTGCAAAAAGTATTTTTTCGCGTAGCGAAACAGTGATGAATACATCATTAATTCTTTCCATATCCCACTCATTCCCGGAATGTACGCGTGCGTTAATGACAAACATTCCATCTTCCTTGAGCGTTTCGGATAGCTCCTTTTCATCAGCGGCGTCAGATATACCACTGATAATTTTCCCATTAGCGAGCTGGGCTTTGTATTTATATCTTGTCATACCTCATTCTATTATATAGCGCAAAGCGACTCTCGCCAACGGCAGAGGGTGGTGTCGCGCAAGGGAGTAGAATGAAGATTTACGTAATTGGTTATTGTGCAGCGCTCAAGCACATATCGAGTTTCGCTGTTTTGGTCCAACCACACGACCCGCTTGCCTGTCGTTCGCATGTGGCCCCTTGATAGCACGCATAGTATTCACGAAATTCACAGGAAGACATTACTCCCTCCTTATCAGAACAAATTTGCCCCGAGCACCCTCCTGTAAAGCAGGCTCCGGCTCCGGTGACAGGTGGAGTTGTTGGGGCTGGTTTCAC
>JAYSZV010000243.1:0-2999 GCA_043737875.1 Candidatus Lloydbacteria bacterium | reverse complement strand
ACAAAGCCACACACAGGGGCGGTCATAGAGGGTAGTATGAATGGTGCAACACCACAGGAAATAATGAAGTCCGTCACTTTTTATGAAAAAGCGATAGGCAGAGATTTGTCAGGTGGTGAAATGCTCACAGTGCGTAGCTTAAGAACGCTTGAGGCAAATATGGGACGCAGTAGCGTCGGAGATGCTGAAGCAGGAATGATTACTGCGATGAAGGCAAAAGGTGCCCCACTCTCGAGCGCAGAAATATACGATGTACTCAAAAAATACAATCTCCACGACACGGTAGTCATTCCCAAGTGATGAAATAGACAGAAATTTTGATAAATAAGTATGAGTATAGAGGGTGACTATCCCCATGAAGTACACAACACCGCTCGCTTGCGGTGTTCGTGCTTTCTGTTACGATTGACGCAATTACGAATTATTATATTTAACAAATAACTCATAAATTTTATGGTTCAAGCACATCCCAAAAAAGAGCGCACATTTGTCATGTTGAAACCCGACGCAATACAACGCGGACTGGTAGGTGAGATTGTTGGTCGTTTCGAGCGCGCGGGACTCAAGATTGTCCACATGAAAATGCTCGTACTCCCAGAACAGACCCTTTGGGATCACTACGCAAAAGACGACGCATGGTTCTTGAAGAAGGGAAACAAGATTGCAGAAGATCGTAAAGCGAATGGCATGGTCGTCGACAAGGAACCCCTTGAATACGGAAAGGACATTATTCGTGCGTTGGTGAAGTTTATGACCTCAAGTCCCGTCGTCATGCTTGCTCTTGAGGGAAATTCAGCAATATCCGTGGTCAAGAAGCTCGTCGGAGATACTGAGCCTGCAACGTCCGATGTGGGTACTATCCGTGGTGATTACACTATGGATTCCTACAACATCGCTGCTATTGACGACCGCGCAGTCCGCAATTTGATGCACTGTTCCGATGTACCCGAGGAGGCTGCTCGCGAGCTGAGTCTGTGGCTTGGAGGAGAGAAGGACATGCTTAACTATCGCCTTGTATCAGAAGCGATACTGTACGACGTCAATCTCGATGGCATCTTAGAATAAAAGCCGCTCGCCATTGTTTTTTAAGTGTACGGATAAAAATCTGCTGATTTTTTCCTCAAGACTCGCCTCGTCAGGCTCCGTAGCCACTTAAAAAACAACACCTCGCTCCGAGGGGCGGCGTTCGAGTGTGTACCTGGGGAAAAGGCTGGGGAAAACCATGAAATATGGCTCTATTTCCTGTGTGGAAATAGGTGGAAAACGGGTGTATAATCTGGGGGTATTCGGAAAAACCCTAATACTGGAACAGGGCTGACTGAATCGCCACTACCCTTGGGTAAATGGTTGAGGTTGCCCACCTAATATCATTAGGTTCCATCCGAATACACCGTCATAGCCTGCGCAGTCGGCAAATTGCTTTGTCGCCAGACGGCAGAATAGTTTTAGCAGTATCGTTATTCAGCAAAAACCATTCTTTGCTGGCTCCTCGCACTTTATCCAACTGCGCAGGCTATGACACATCAGAACATCTCGCTACGTTATATACGGGCGAGATGTTTTTCATTAAGGATTCCCATAAATGGCGAACTTCTTCGTTGTGGAGCCTCAGTAGCTCGGTCAACGTATAGCTCATACGCCTCCTTCGTCACCTTCTCCACGCCTCGAATTTCACTCATTTCTGGGAATCCTGTTTTCTTACGCAAATATTTGTTACGATGATGCTAACATTTTATGACAAAAAAATTCCCCATTTGGGTCCTCGCATTCATCGTTATCCTCGTTGCACTGATGAATGGTGCCGCGAATTATTGGCATCTTTATTACTATGTCTGGTGGCTTGATATACCCATGCACCTCATCGGTGGTTTTTGGGTAGGGTTATCCGCTCTGGCCATATATTTTTCTGAAAAACACTCACTCCCCATGAGCGGGTCATGGCGCTCTCTACTTATGGTTGCCCTCGGAGCGACACTCATTGTGGGCATTGGGTGGGAGGTTTATGAGTGGGCAGTTGATTGGATAAACGGTATGCCCCACCTCAATATTGTCGATACGCTCGCGGATATCGGAAATGATTTGATTGGCGCACTTCTGGCCACAGTACTATTCATGCGGAAGGGGTATAATACACACATATGACACAACAAGCGAAAGTCGGTTTTTTTGGTGGCGTCGATTCAGTAACGGGTTCGAATTTTCTTTTTGAGGCAAGTGGAAAGCGTATCCTTATCGACTGTGGACTCTTCCAAGGTGATTTATTTGCCGACGATCGTAATCGCGAAGACTTTGGTTTTGATCCCAAATCTATCGACATCTTACTCGTTACGCACGCACACATCGACCACATCGGGCGTATTCCGAAGCTTGTGCGCGATGGCTTCAAGGGTCAAATTTTCTCGACCCCACCAACGCAAGAGCTGACCGACATTATGCTTCATGACACCACGCGTATTCTTCAGCACGAGGCGGTAGCAGATGGGCGTGAGCCTATTTATACCGAGCGTGATGTTGTAGATACGATGCGACTGTGGGAGAGCCATGAGTACTACGCACCATTCGCAATCACCCCCGAGCTCACTTGTGAATTCAAAGATGCAGGACACATTCTTGGGTCTGCCATGATGTTCCTCACACTGAACGGCACCACAATGGTTTTCACGGGCGACCTTGGGAATTCACCGACGCCACTCCTTCGTGATACGGATTCGATAAAAGGAGCAACGTATCTATTGATGGAGTCAGTCTACGGCGACCGCAATCATGAGGGACGCGAAGAGCGCAAAGAAATATTGCGCAAGGTTATCACCGAATCTATTGGTCGTGGTGGAGTACTGCTCATCCCTGCCTTTTCTTTGGAGCGTACGCAGGAGCTATTGTTTGAGCTCAATGACCTTGTCGAGCATCACAATATTCCTGATGTGAAGATATATGTGGATTCTCCGCTTGCCATCAAGGCAACAGAGATTTATCGCAGAAGCGACAAATATTTCAATAAA
>JAYSZV010000242.1:0-1103 GCA_043737875.1 Candidatus Lloydbacteria bacterium | reverse complement strand
TGGAATACCCACAGCCCCGCCAAAAATAGTGTCGTTGAGTAGCGCCAGGATTCCCCAGAGTCCCATGACCACTGCAATGCCAATGACTGCGTAGATGAGGTAGCCTCTGATTTCGGTGCGCTTTTTTTCGTTGTCTGCGTTGATCATGTAGAGCACTACACCATAAAGAATACCTACGGCGAGTGATGCAAACATAAGACTGATGAAACCTTGGAGCACCGCAAGAAAGAGCTCAATAAAACTCTTAAAATCTGTAGGTGTGGCGGGTGCGGCACTTGCAAGCGATGGCGCTATTGCGATAAATGCGAAGAGGGAGAAATAATATTTAATCATGATGTGTTTAAAAAGCTGAGGCAGTGCCATATACAACGTCCGCAATGACTCGTGAGCCCAGAATAATGGTCGCACCGACAAGTGTCCAGAAAATCCAACCCTTTGCCTTAGTGACCTGATCTTCACTGCCCCCCGCGGTGACGAAAAGAAAGCCTGCATAGACAATGCACACCGTGAGTACAGGTATGCCAATAAGTCGAATTATTTCAATCAACAAATAGATGAAATCCTGCATGGTAGCGCCTGCCCCCGGTGCGGGATTGGAAAGCTTTACACCTTGCGCCAGAGCAGACAATGGTAGTAAGGCGAGGAGTGTGGAGATTTTTTGAGTGATGAAGTGTTTGCTCATGATGTTCCTGGTTATTGAAGTTCAAGAATAGTCGCTTGTATTGCAGCAGAGAGCGCCTTGGCGCCAAGCAGGACTAATGCTCCGATGATTGTCCACATAAACACGAAGCGTGCCTTAGCGATTTGCGATTCGTTGTCACCGGCCGTCACAAACAGGAATCCCGAGTAGATGATAAAGATGACAATAATGGGCACCGCGATGAGGAAAATAAGGTCCACAAGCGCGAGTAAAAACTCGGGGATTGTACTGACGCCTCCATAGGTAACGGGATTCACATAGGTACCCGCAAATACGACTTGCGTAGTCGCAATAAGCGCGAGTGTGGAAATAATGAGTGTTGCAAGATACGACATGCTTATTGTTGTAAGTAGTTAAAGGTTGAAGCATCGCCCATCAAAAATACGAGGATAAAGTTCACGAG
>JAYSZV010000241.1:0-1112 GCA_043737875.1 Candidatus Lloydbacteria bacterium | reverse complement strand
GGAGTGAATGTCTCTCTGATTGCGGGGGAGTTCACATTAATCGACACTCGTGCCTCGGCTGCTGCTTCATAGAGCTTATTTGGCGCAGAGCGTACGATGCGGGGTGCATTACCGAGGTGCCCAATACACACATCGGCGTTACGGACATATACTTCAACCTCCCTCACGGGAAGAAACGGCAAAAATGTAATATTCGTGACGCCCAGTGTTTTTGCAAGTTCTCTCGTACTCACACCCTCTTGCCCACTTCCAATCATGGTGATGTGTACATTGTCGTTCTCGAGCAATTTTGCCGCACGTACCAGGGTCTCCGAGCCATGGAGTGGGATGTACTTTCCATGAAACTCTACTTCAAATTTTTCACTTACCGTGGCTTTTGGTTGAGGGCGAAATATTTCGTCATCAGCACCCACGAGGGCACGCATCATCTTCTCTCTTTTTAAGAAGAATGTTTTTTCAAAATAGTCGATATGCGCATTGGTGTCGAGAATAATAAAATCAACAACATGCGTACACATCCAGTCGAGAAACCAATAATACGCCGCCTTCGGTGAGTGGATTGAGGCAAGTTTGCGATCAAGTATCCACGCATCGTAGCGAGAAATAAGAGGCTCCCAAACGATGTGGGTATGAGTAAGGAGGCGTGCCAAAGGGGGGATCCAAAGATTATTACCGAAACCAATAATCATGAGATCGTATGTTCCACGTAATGTTCTATGTGCCCTCTCGAGCTCCATGAGGCCTGCGATGCCTTGCTTTTCCGTATGGCAATGCACCACTTCAATTCCATGCAACTTGAGACCCTTGAGGATTACTCGAGTGCGATTATAGTCGGGATTATAGTCCCCGAAATAGCAAATCGTCATATAGGCATCGTAACAAGTCGCTCAGGAAAGTAAAGTACGGAGTACGAAAACTAAAGACTCCCCTCACTTCCAAATTTTTCTGAGGCTTCCATGGTGAAGAATTTTGACTCAGGGCGCTTCAGCCATTCTTTAAAAGTTTGCGCAGTGCTATCTCGCTCCGATATGACGGGGTCCGTGACTTTCCAGTCTATTCCCAGCGCAGGGTCATTCCATGCAATATTTGATTCCCCTTTCGGATTATAGAGC
>JAYSZV010000240.1:0-1118 GCA_043737875.1 Candidatus Lloydbacteria bacterium | reverse complement strand
TTAAATTCTAACCTGAACTGCAACAAAGCATTATTGGCAACACGCCAATAAAAACAACATACCTGTCGGGATATACTGGCCGTGCTTTAGTAACCAATAATCTCGACAGGTATGTATACAACACAGCATACTGACCGCACGCATCTCTCGCAAGACGATCGTGCCGTCATTGAGGCACTCCACAATAATGGAGCAACGCTTCGTGCTATCGGACAAATTATTCATAAGCACCATGCGACGGTATGTCGTGAACTGCTCCGTAACACCGAGCGAGACGGGTCATATGATGCAAAGCGTGCACATAAAAAGTGCACACTGCGAAGAGTAAGCGCCAAATATGGAGCGCGCAAAATAGAAAATAACCCTATACTTGCAAGGAGCATCGAGGCACAATTGCGAGGCAACCATACACTCGGTGACTGGTCTCCTGCGGTGATTGCGCACAGTATGGAGGATGTCTGTCATCAAACGATTTATTCTTGGATACGTCGTTCCCGTCCAGATCTTCGCCGTATTCTTCCGCGACGAGGAAAATACCGCAGACAGTATGGCATGAGGAGAGTTCCTCCGTCACGAGGATGGATGACCCACATCCGTTCAATCGACAGTCGCCCAGATGAAGTGCGGGATCGAACCACCCTCGGTCATTATGAGGGTGATACGGTGGTACTCGAACGAGGTGCGCGCGCGCTGGTGACCTTAGTGGACCGCAAAAGCAGGTTTCTCATCGCTGAGCTAATCGGTGCTGCAATGGGAATATCCTACGAAGTCCACGAGACACTAGTTGCGCGACTTACTCCGCTTCCTTCGGAACTGCGACAAACCATCACACCCGATCGAGGAAGTGAATTCTCATATTGGGACATGACGGAGAAAGAAGTTCCTGGGTTATTATTTTATTTTGCGCACGCGCGAGCCCCATGGGAGCGCGGAACAAATGAGCACACAAACGGACTACTACGTCGGTACTTCTCGAAGAAGGACAAGCATGAGAGTATTACTAAAGCACAGGTGGCTCACGTGGTGCAGATGATTAATCATCGACCACGGAAGTCGCTCAACTGGGAAACTCCCTGCAAGGTATTCGGAGCTTGTTGCAGTTCAAACTAGAATTTAAG
>JAYSZV010000239.1:0-1138 GCA_043737875.1 Candidatus Lloydbacteria bacterium | reverse complement strand
GAGCGCAGACTATTGTTACCTCGTCTGACACAATATCTCTCCCCCACCAATCGAGATCCTTTGCATGAATGCCTCTCGAGCGTAGGAAGCGCGCATTTCCAAGCCCCGCATATATGTTGGGTTTCCACTTTTTGGTAATACGTTTCAGCGTCCCAATATCCATGTGGTCATAGTGATTGTGTGAAATGAGAACAATGTCGATGGGAGGCAGGTCTTCGAACGCTACCCCGACAGGTCGATGACGCTTGGGACCGATAAACCAAAAAGGGCTAATGCGCCGTGACCATACGGGGTCAGTAATAATATTCAGTCCTTCAGTTTGAATCAGCATCGTCGAATGATTGACGAAAGTGACAATGAGCTCACGCCCCATCACGCGCTCTTTTGGCTTTCCGTGAAAACGATTTGCACGAAAATGCCACTTACTGGTGGAACGCCTCCGTATCCACTTCACAAAAAGTTTCCAATCGTTGTGCTCCTCAAGTCCGTTACCAGGCTTCAGCCCAATGCTATAAAACTTCTTCCCGTTCCAGTGATCGGTGTGAGGTCCCTTGTAGGGGTGGGAAGCGAGCCACTTATCGGCAACGTAGAGTAAGCCTGCATAGATGGCGAGAAGTGGGAAAAAAATATCCATGAGGAGCCATTATAGCATTCCCATGGATATTTTCTTACGTTAATTATGAGCGTATTTTAGACCGCGACAACAGGCTTTTTGTGACTCACAGAGATAATGTAAAAAAGCATAATAAGGGTAACGGTTGCAGGAATAGGTGTCACAAGTCCCTCGTCGTGGAACACATGTGTCCCAATCGCGCCGAGCGCAATGACCACGAGTCCCACGCTTGCATAGCGCGCAATTTTGGGGAAATGGAGTCCGATTGACCCAGTGACTTCACACACACCGACAACGTACATAAACCACAGTGGATAGCCCCAACCAATAAAACTGTTTACCTCAAATGGTAATCCGATGAGTTTCATCACGCCAGCCGAGAGAAACACAAGAGTGACGAGACTAAGGCATACTGTGCGCACAATATTTTCTGTTTTTGTCATACAGAAATTATTTCATTACTTTTCATCAGTGGCAAGAATGACTAACTCATGACTAGCCGAGTTCAAGCGTTTCATCGATACG
>JAYSZV010000238.1:0-3082 GCA_043737875.1 Candidatus Lloydbacteria bacterium | reverse complement strand
CACTCCCAGTCCAGTAGTTTCATCTCCAGTCACTACCTAGAGTGTCGCTCGAGCATCATTGTCATTTTGTGAAAAATGTGCTAATATTTCGCGACTTTACGCTCACCAATACATATTCCATGAACACAAAAAAGCCCAAAACTACTGAGCTCGAAAAGATTATCGTTCGTGGTGCACGTACACACAATCTCAAAAATATCACCGTAGAAATGCCTCGCAATAAAATGGTGGTGATTACGGGACTTTCGGGCTCTGGAAAGTCGTCGCTCGCATTTGATACTATTTTCGCCGAAGGTCAGCGACGCTACGTAGAGTCGCTGTCAGCTTATGCGCGTCAGTTTCTCCATCAGATGCAGAAGCCGGATGTCGACGAGATTGTTGGACTCTCTCCTGCGATATCCATCGACCAAAAGTCCCACTCCTCGAACCCACGTTCGACCGTTGCCACTATTACAGAAATATACGACTACCTCCGTGTCCTCTTTGCTCGTATCGGCGTCCCACACTGCTTGATATGCGGAAAGGCAATCAAACGATTGACGAATGAGGAGATAATGAATTTTGTACTCGAGAAAGTTGACCACATCGGGAAGCATGAGGCAAAAGAGGTGGTGATGGGTGTCGCATTTTCAACACTAAAGGTGGGCATCTATGCTCCCATCGTGCGCGGACGAAAAGGTGAGTACTATCAGCTCCTGTATGATTATCTCTCAAAGGGATACACAAAAGCCCGCATTGATGGCAAGCAAAAGAACTTGAGAGAGCAAATAGTGCTTTCGAAACAAAAGAAACATGATATCGACATGCTCGTCGATGAGTTTTTTGTTTCTGAGTTTACCGACAACATCAAGGGTGTGCGCGAGCGACTCGCAGAGGCGGTCGAGCGTGCACTCGGAGAAACAGAAGGACTCGTGCGGCTTGTCATTGGCGAGGATGAATCACTCATGTCGGCCAAGTTTGCCTGCCCCGATGATGGGTTTTCATATCCCGAAGTGGAACCACGTCTGTTTTCATTTAATTCTCCTGCGGGAGCATGCCCCACCTGTAACGGCTTGGGTACAAAGCATTTCTTTGGCGATGAGCCATGTGAGACGTGTCATGGCGCACGACTGCGTGAAGAGGCACTCCATGTCACTATAGGGGACTCTGACGCCGCAAAAGCGGTGACCAAAAAGAAAAAAGGTGATACGACTATTCCTAAAGGCAAAAGTATCAAAGATGTAACGGATATGTCGATTGAGGATGCAGAGCTATTTTTTGCATCACTGACACTCACGCCCATAGAAAAAGAAATATCGAAGGTCGTTATCAAGGAGATTGAATCGCGACTGACATTTATGAGTGACGTGGGTATCGGCTACCTTACCCTCGGTCGTCGTGCAAATACCCTTTCAGGAGGAGAGGCGCAACGCATCAGGCTCGCGTCGCAATTAGGCTCTCGCCTCGTTGGCGCACTCTATGTGCTCGATGAGCCTACTATCGGACTGCACCAAAAAGACAACGACCGATTGATTAAGACACTGCGCGACTTGTGTGATATCGGCAATACCATCATTATCGTTGAACATGATGAGGATACTATTTTTGCATCAGATTACCTTATCGACATCGGACCGGGTGCGGGGGTGCATGGTGGGCATGTGGTGGCTTCAGGTTACCTTGAAGACCTCTTGCTCAATAAAAAAGAACAATCACTGACGCTCGATTATTTGCGTGGAGACAAAAGTGTCCCTATCCCTGAAAAACGTCGCGAAAAAGAGAAGGGAATGCTTCAGATTAAGGGAGGGAAGGCATTCAATATAGAGAATATGAATGTGGATATTCCGCTAGGAAGGCTCGTTGCCATCACGGGAGTATCGGGCTCAGGCAAATCGACATTCCTCTACGAACTTGTGCACAAGAATCTGCAGGCACGATTCGACCGCAAATATCGATCTGCGAAAACATTTAATTGTGCGTCTTTCTTGGGCTCCGAATACCTCCATCGCACAATTCTGATAGACCAGTCCCCAATTGGACGCACCCCTCGCTCTAATCCTGCAACCTACACAGGGTCGTGGACATTCATTCGTGACTTGTTCGCTGAGACAGAAGAAGCAAAAGTCAGAGGCTGGAAGCCATCCCGCTTCTCATTCAACGTGAAAGGTGGACGCTGTGAAGCATGTGAAGGCAATGGAATGATTGCCGTAGAAATGCACTTCCTCCCGACCGTGTACGTGCTGTGTGATGTATGTCAGGGCAAGCGATTCCAAAAAGAAACGCTTGAAGTGAAATTTAAAAAGAAAAGTATTTACGACATATTGAAGATGACCGTCGAAGAAGCAACAGCGTTCTTTGAGGATATTCCTGCTATTTCTGACCGCATGAAATCGCTTTGTGACGTGGGGCTTGGATACCTCGAACTTGGACAATCTGCAACCACGCTCTCTGGTGGAGAGGCGCAACGTGTGAAGATCGCATCAGAGCTCTATCGCCCACTCATGCAACGTACACTCTATCTCTTGGATGAGCCCACGATTGGACTCCACTACGAAGACGTGAAGAAGCTTATCGAAATATTGCAAACATTGGTCGACAAGGGAAATAGTGTGCTTTTGATTGAGCACAATCTCGACGTCATCAAATCCGCAGACTATGTCATAGACATTGGTCCTGATGGAGGGCAAGGTGGAGGACAGCTCGTCGCGAAAGGTACTCCTGAAGAAGTGGCAAACAATGCAAAGTCGTATACAGGCAAGTATTTGAGACGCATGCTCGCGAAGGGGAATAAGAAGTAGGAGAATATATTTGTATGCAAAAAGGCGAACTCGCAAAGATGAAACTCCCTGATACATCAGGCGTGTATCAATTCATCGATGCAAATAAAAAAATACTCTACATTGGGAAAGCGACGTCACTCCGCGATCGGGTGCGTAGTTATTTTTCAAACGATTTGATGAAGACAAGGGGGAAGCACATTGTCGATATGACTGTCCTTGCGACAAAGATCACGCACACTACTACTGACTCCGTGCTAGAGGCCATCGTACTAGAGGCGAGTCTCATCAAGCGCCATCAGCCGCATTACAACACCAAAGAGAAA
>JAYSZV010000237.1:0-3100 GCA_043737875.1 Candidatus Lloydbacteria bacterium | reverse complement strand
TCTAAAGTAACATGTTTATTAAGTAAATGAAAGTGAATTTGTGGAATAACTCATAGGGTGAGGAATTAATTGACAATTTAACCAAAATATTATATAATATCTAAGTGCATAAGTCAGCTTGACTCTGTATAAAAAAAGATGATAATGACCTCTTCCCAAGATGGAAGATAAATTTCTTTATGATTTCGCGCGTCCAGAGGAGTGATGTATCGTGCATTGAAGTTGTCAGTTAATCAATTTCAATCCACCCTAGATTTCTCCTCCGGACATATGCAATCATTTTTTTGTTTGCTCGTTGTCCGAAAAGTTGCACTTTGAAAACTCAATAAAACGGAGAAATAACGAATGAATACAATCCAGGATGTGTGGATACGATTAGTAGATTTTTTCAATCCACCGAGTGATCTCGTTCCTCAAAATGGACTGCAAGGTCTACGATTTATTCGTTATGACCTTCCTGCAGGTTTCGCCCTCTTCCCCGTCGCACTGATATTTGCATTGGTGATATCATCGATATCCCATGCACCGCCCATGAGTGGAATCATCTCAGGTATTGTAGCCTGTATGCTCTTCCCTTTTATGGGTGGGTCATTTCTCGGTGTTGCAGGAGCAGCCGCTGCGCTTGGTCCGATTATTGCAAATATCATCGACAAACTCGGTCATGGTGACCCAGCACTTGGATACTCACTCTTTCTGCCTGTCGTGATGTGTACTGGTGTGCTCATGTTTATCATGGGCAAACTGAGGCTCGCTCGATTTGCCGCATGGTTTTCGCCAGCGGTTATAGAAAGCATGTTCTTCATTATCGGCTTCTGGCTTTTAGTGAAGCAAATCCCAGTATTCTTTGGTGTGAAATTCGCATCACAAAATGTTTGGGGAATTCTCGGCGAAGCACCCTCGCGTATTTCGGACATAAACCAGAGCGTGCTCTTCATTGGACTATCAACGCTCGCATTTTTGGTGAGCCTACTCTTGATGCGCAGCAAACTGCGTTTCTTGCGTGTCATCCCCGCTCAAGTCTTTGCTGCAGGATTTGCATTATTCCTCTCGTATTGGTTTGTGCTTCCAGAGCAGTTTCGCATTCAATTGCCCGAAAATCCGTTCGCGTCAGGATTCATCATTCCGAATTTCTCGGGAATATGGATAGACCAAAGCATTTGGGTCGACTTCCTTCGGGGGGTCTTCATTCTGACGCTTGTGGACGCAATCGAGTCTACCGCAACAGCAAAGGGTCTTGATGGCAAAGACACCTATGGACGCTGGTCTGATCCCAATCTGACGCTAAAGGCAATGGGTACTGCAAACTTTGTTGGTAGCTTCTTTGGTGCACTGACGCACATATGGGGCGGACTCAAGAGTTCGCTCAATATCAGCCTTGGTGCAAAAACATTGTGGTCAGGGGCATTTTGTGGCCTCTTCATCTTTATCTCTGTTGCCTTTGCATCGACACGCGACATCATCAACCATCTCCCACTAAGTGGGCTTGCTGCAGTGATAGCAGTTACGGCGAGTGCAATGTGTGCACCGCACATATTGGTTCACTTTGCGAAGCTCGGGTATGGCCAGCTGGCCATATTTGCAACGGGCGTTATCGTCTCTGCCTACAGTAGTGATATCCTCGCGGGTATTGCGGTAGCACTTTTCCTAGAGTTCGCCATTGTTTACAATTTTGCAATTCATGGAGCAAAGGCAATTAACGATGGTGACACATCGCTGTGGGCAGTATTCTTGAGCTTATTTCAGAATCCTGTCGTGAACAGCAAGATGGTAGATGGAAAGTATCACATTTACCTTTCTGGGCCTATCGTTTTTCTGAATGCGCATTATATCTATGCACCCAAAGAAGCAACGGCCATCATCATTCACTGCAGTCGTGGTGTGACCTTTATCGATAATCCATCGTTCGACATACTCGATCGTCTTGGAAAAAACAAAGTGTGCACAAAGTGCTTTGATGTGGACAGTGGGTTTCGAAAACTCTCTCGTCACGACAAATCCGCACGCGTGCGTCACACGCCACTGAGCGTGACCTCAATCGATTGATTGGAGTTGCCCACCTTAAGCGGCTGCATCTGTTCATTTAATCTCGTCTTCGGACGAGATTTTTTTATACTAAAATTTTCCACATGTTACCCTTCTTCTCCTAAAACATGGGTCTTTTTCTTTTCTTCGACTAGCGGTATACTCTTTTCCATCACTCGCTAATCACCACATATGTCTCTTCAAGATTTGTCTCTTCAAAATTTAAAATTTGGTACTACAATCAACTGCATGGATGGGCGCTCGCTCGATGCCACAATAGGCTGGATGAAAGAGAAATATGCGCTCAATTTCATAGACTCAATTACCGAGCCGGGCATGGATGCATTTGAGCTCAATATGAACCCGGAACAGCGAGCATGGTTGAAACGAAAGCTTGAAATATCAATTATTAATCATGGCTCTCGAACGGTATCTGTCGTAGGACATGATGACTGCGCAGGAAACCCCATCGACCACGATGCACATTTTGTATGCATTATTCGCGACGTAGAAACCACCAAAGAACTTATTAAGGAAATAGACCCCAATCTGGATGTTGCGGTTATTGGACTGTGGGCACATGAATCTGAAGACCCAAAAGTATGGACAATTGACGAGGTATAAATTAGAACTTAGGCGGTGTACGGTCCAACTCTCCATCAGGCACTCCTGACGTTGTCCACGCATAGTTAAGGCGCACTCCAATGAGTGGCGTGGTGGTGCCATTATCATATTGTATCGTGTTCATACGGATATCGATATCAGTAGACTGTATACGATATCTGCTGAAGTATATTGTTGTCGTGTGTCCAGCAAGGTCAGTGATGGTGGTGATTATTTCAATTTTTTAGATTTGAAATTGAGATAGAACGGAGTGGAGAGGACGAACAGCCCAAGAAGAATAGGAAACAGTGGTTCAAACGGATTTATGCCACTAAATCCAGCACCTCCTTGCGATGATAGGCTGTAGGAAATCAGTATTGGGATAGTCCACGCGAGAAGATACTTGCGCCAAGACCTGAATACTTCTGTTCTGACGAATAGGGTAAAGAAGGAAGAAATTATGAGAGAGAGAGAG
>JAYSZV010000236.1:0-3103 GCA_043737875.1 Candidatus Lloydbacteria bacterium | reverse complement strand
TCACGCGGCGTCGCTCCATCAGACTTTCGTCCATTGTGGAAGATTCTCGACTGCAGCCACCCGTAGGTGTATGGGCCGTGTCGCAGTCCCATCGGTGGGGGTCAGGCTCTCACCTCCCCTAAACGTCATTGCCTTGGTGGTCTATTACACCGCCAACTAGCTGATATTCCGCAGGCCGACCATGAAGCGATAAATCTTTACTCTTTCGAGACTATCAAGTATTAGTCCATCTTTCGATGGGTTATTCCTGACTTCGCGGTTCGTTCCTACGTGTTACTACCTCGTTTGCCGGTGACACTCCACACAATGCGCAATCATGTTGATTACATCCTGTGTGGAGTGCCCCCTCGACTTGCATGCCTTATCCACGCCGCCAGCGTTCATCCTGAGCTAGGATCAAACTCTTTTAGAAAAGTGAAACGAGACAAAAGAAAAAACTCTAAAACCTTATCGGAGCAATTGCTTCTGCTGTTTCATTTCAGAAAACTTGCATAACTTAATTCTATTCGTAACACACTATATAGTTTTCTATTTGACCAACAAATCTGTCAGACCAAATTAAAAACGGCTTTTCAAAGACCGTATTGTCCCTCTCGTGAATTGCTTTTATATGCTTGATATTTCAGCACTTCTGAGGAACGTATTGGCTATTATACATGCCGACTTTCTTCGGTCAAGGGGAAATCCGTGGCTCAACCACATGGCGTGAGATGAGTAAGTATATGGATATAATGAAGTCTGTGTATAACCTGTGGATGAAATAGCTATATTTCCCTAGATAATCCCGATAAACAATAAAAAACACCTCGGCGTGAGGTGTTTTTTTGAAGACATGCGTTTACTTCTTTTTGGAATGCTTGGCTTCCTTTTTGCGTTGCCATTCTTCGACTGCCACCAATAGTGGTGATGCAATAAAGAGTGAGGAATACGTACCTGCGATGATACCGATAGCGAGGGTGAGTGCAAAATTCTTGGTGGTCTCCCCTCCGACGAAGTAGAGCGCAAGAATAACCAAGAGCACGGTGAGTGATGTATTGATCGAGCGCGCTAATGTCTGCTCCACCGAGCGACCCACCGTCACACTGAACTCCTTAAATGCGCGGAGTTTCAAGTTCTCGCGCGTACGGTCGAACACCACAATCGTATCGTGGATAGAAAATCCAAGAATGGTGAGGATTGCGGTGACAAAGAGTACGTCTATTTGTACGTCGATATTGAAGTGTCCGAGTGCAACGTAGATGCCAGCAGGAATCAACACATCGTGAGCCAAGGCAACGATGGCGACCCAACCATAGACCCACGATGAAACTGGGTGCGAGACACCACGAAACGCAAATGCGATATAAAGGATGATGGCAATCAAGACGAGGAGGATGGCCCAGCCTGCCTTACTCCGAAGTTCGGCACCAATGGTGGGTCCGATAGAGTTGAAACGCTTAATTTCAACGCTCGTCTTTCCACTGTCCGAAATCGTGCTCATGAGTGATTGGCGCTCGACTTCAGTGAGATCTTTGGTGCGCACAATAAAACCATTCTCCCCTGTTTCCTGCACCAGTGTACCTGTCCAATTGAGTGGCTCAAGCTTGGTGCGCAGTGCTTCTGCTTCTGGCCTGCCGTCGGGGTACGCCACTTCGAGGAGCGAGCCCCCAGTGAATTCTATGCCGTAATTAGGCTGAAACACGACGATTGACGCAACAGAGGCAAGCACAATTGCGAGCGAGAGTCCGAAAAAGAAATTCTTGTATTTGATGATAAACATATGCTGTTACTTTATGCCATTACCGAATAAGAATTTCACCCACTTGCCGTGTCCGTGTGTGCCGAGTGCAAAGAGGAATGTGCGCGACACCGTGATGGCCGAGAACATCGATACCACGACACCGATGCCGAGTGTGAGCGCGAAGCCTTTGACGAGTGAGGTGCCAAACCAGAAAAGAATGACAGCGGAAATCAATGAGGCAATATTGGAGTCACGAATAGAGAGCCATGCGCGTGCGAATCCGTCATGCATTGCGTCTGAAAGATCTTTGTCCTTCTTGAGCTCCTCTTTCATGCGCTCGAAAATAAGGATATTTGCATCCACTGCCATACCAATAGAAAGGATGAATCCTGCGATACCCGCTGCAGTCAGCGTGACGGGAATCAGCTTGAAAATCATGAGCATAATGGCGATGTAGATAGACAGTGCAAGTGTCGCCACAATTCCCGGAATGCGGTACCAGAGGAAGAGGAAGAGTGACACAATGAGGACACCAACGAGTCCGGCCTTCACTCCCGAATTGAGTGCGCTCTCACCAAGAGTTGCACCAATTGTCTGCGTGGAGAGAAGTGCGATGGGCACAGGAAGTGCTCCAGAATTGAGGCGTCCGACAAGCTCGCGTGCCTCCATAACGTTGAAACTTCCTGATATTTCGGCATTACCATCAAGAATAGCCTCACGCACAACAGGCGTTGAAATCGGGGCTCCGTCGAGATAAATAGCAACGGACTTCCCTATGCTTGCCTTCGTGATATCAGCAAAGAGCTGTCGGCCTTCGTCGGTAAAGGTGAGCAATACTTTTGGTTCATTGGTGGTGGTATCAAAAATAAGTGACGCCTTCTTCAGCTTTGAACCATTCAGCTCAGTGTTGAGATAGTTGGGGTCTTCCTGAAGAAGAGGATCGCTGTTCACAATAAACTGCTTCTGCTCTTCCGTGAGCCCTTCCTGCTTCAGAAGTTCCTGTGCTTTGGTGTACGCAACTTGAACAGCAGTCTTTTCAACGCCGTCAGGTCGCTCTGTTTTGAACTCCAAAATTGGTGTTTGCCCGATAAGTTCAACCGCCTTCTTGATGTCGGTGACACCCGGAAGCTCAACAATAAGACGCTGTGATGGCGAGCCACCCAGTGCATTGGCAATTTCGGTCTGTACCACAGGCTCTGAAACACCGAAAAGATTAACTCGGCGCTCGATAACGTCACGTAGCGCATTCATCGTTTGAGGCAACTCGCTCGTTGCTATCTTTGATGTATCCGCTTCATATACGAGTGCGGTTCCTCCTTGAATATCAAGACCATACTTGAACGGAAACTTTGCGAGGGGGCTTGTTGGCTGATTCTCACCAAT
>JAYSZV010000235.1:0-7293 GCA_043737875.1 Candidatus Lloydbacteria bacterium | reverse complement strand
GCGTGCGATTCCAATTCTCCGTAGAGAATGCATACACGATAAGCTCGCGCACCCCGGCCGACTTGGACCATTCGCATACATCTTTTAACTTTTCGTATCCCTTGCGATGCCCCTCGAGCGATGGGAGGCCTGCGCGTTTCGCGTAGCGACGATTGCCGTCCATGATGATGCCCACACAGGTGGGCGCTCCGCTATTTTTCTGCGTAGATAACTCCATAGGAAAGTTTATTGTGCCTGAATAATTTGCCCTGTGCAATTGTGGCGTGAATGTTCGACACCAACATGCGGGGCATAAGCTTCAAAAGTAGGAGTGGGGAAAATATCACTGCACTCAGCCAGCCTGATTTCTCCCGTTCGCGCGCAGTATGACTAATGGCCTCGGTGTAGTCGTGGTAGCGCACACGCGTGAAGCCTGCGCTTGAAAGCAGAGCTAAAAATTCATCCTTTGTGGTGAGTGAGGGAATCAGAAACCCCTCACAGAAACGTTGGTACATTCCTTTATCGTGCTTTGCGTCGTACGCATCCGTTAAGAAAAAATCTGCAAGGACGAGTCGTCCACCCTCTCGCATAGTGCGATGCGCCTCTTTGAGAAACGCCAACTTGTCATCCACATGACACATGCTCTCGACTGCCCACACCACAGAAAATGTTGCGTGTGGAAAAGGCATCGCGAGCATGTTTTCCTCAGACACCGCAACCCGCGGAGCATACCCCATCTTTTCTATGGCGCGCGTTACGAGACGACATTCCTTTTTGCTTATCGTGACTGCATCGATTTGTACGCCATAGTGTTGCGCAAGAAATATTGTACTACTTCCTTGTCCGCACCCTGCATCGAGCACGTGATCGTCGTCGCAGATGTGCGCGAGCTCTGCAAGTACCGCGTTGGTCTCGAGAGGTTGCTTCATCCGATAGTGAATATCACGCGCAAACCCGCGCGAGAGAAGGAAAAAAAATGATGCACCGAGGTTGTATAGTGCGGGGACCGAGCCCTCCAGTGATTCAATTCGCCTTGAGACCTCTGCTGTATTGGTCTCTCTCTTATTCATAAGAAATAACAAAATCGGTAAATTCAGCAGTCGCATCGCCCCAACGTACTGTTACATGTTCTACGTGCGCCAAGAGAGAGCCTTTGTGCAGGTGCGCGACAAACTCGCGGAGTGACACTTCCTCCCCCTCTGCGATGATGGAGACAGAGCCGTCTTTATTGTTCCGTACATTTCCTGCTAGGTTCAGTTTCCGTGCGGTCCGCGTCGCAAAATCACGGTACATGACCATTTGTACTCGCCCCTCGATTCGACATTCGATGCGCTTCTTCATGACATAATGCTAACTCAAACAGGTCTTGTCGGTTGCTTGACAATGCTGAAAATATAGTATATAATTGCTATGTAGAGCTTTGGGATTCTCTTCCGCGATGATTGTGTACGATACACGCATTCAGCCATCGCGGTGGAGCAATCGCTCCTAGCCTCTCTGGAACACGGAGAGAGACGCCTTAACAGCGTCGGACCCAGGGCAGAGGTCACATCGCGTCCAACAACTCGTCGCCGGTATGCCGGCGATTTTTTATACACCCTCCATGGATGTGAACTATGAGCTTAAGATTTCTATCTCGAAAAAATAAAAAAAACAGCGACACATTGTGTCGCTGTTGTCGTAAGGAACTAAATAACCAATTACTTTTTCGACGTAGCGCTTCTCTCTCGCGCTTCAATGTCCAGAAGTGTGCTGTGATACCCAAGCACTGCCGTACGCGTCTTACTGAGTACGTTCAGCAGTGGCTCCACGCGTGTGGGGTGCTCTGGTCGTGTCAGCCAGTGCTTCCAATTTATCGCTGTTTTCCCTTCAAGATGTATTCTGTTTAATGCATCTCGTAGCACCTGATGCAGTGTGTCATGCAATTCTTTCGCACTCGGCCGATGATTCAGGTCGCACACAGCAGTATCGCAGAAAATAGCAAATGCGAGTTCGTCATTTTTATTGTGAGGAATTGCGTCCCACCCTTCACCACATGTTGCAATCATCTTCTTTCGCGTTTCTATGTGCGTGGTATGCCGTATTCCTGAACGCACGTAGCTAAAAAGAATTTCGTGGAGCTGCTCGCGAATAAAGAGGAGTAGTTCATGACGTAATTCTTGTCGTACGACATCGACCAGTTTTTGTTTGGGAAAGTAGGGATGTTCCATGCCCTCACACCAAGAAAAACGAAATTCATCCTGCGGACTTTGTGTTTTCGCCACGTAGAGATCTTTGCACCGACGATGCAGTTCGGTGGACTCATGAATATCTCGGAGCACCACAAACGCACTGAGGGACGCATCATCATTTCCCGCTTCAGCAAGCGTGTTGAATATTCCCCTCATATACGCAATTTTTTCTTCATCAGGTATACGCGTACACCACTCCACACCAATATATTCAATTAAGGAGCAGGCGCTGATATACACGTGAGTTGGACCACCCCCACTCAACTTGGACTCCTGTAGCTCACCATACGGTGCCCATGCAAAATCCGGTCTTGCGGGTATGGGATTTCGTCCATATCCGTGCGCATAATCTATCTCTTTGTCTCTATGCTGTTGGCTTAAGGTCGACATTTCTTTCACTCCCTTTTCTATCAAAGTACAAACACCCCAAGGGGCATATGCCTCAATTTTGTCCGAAGACTAGAGTGAGGCGCACGTGTTGGCGAACCAACCTTATTGTTCTAGCACAGCACGCCGATATCACAAATATGTCGCTCGTGGTATACTAGAAACAGTTTTCTTCTTTTCCGCATTTGAGGAGTAGCTATGAATATCACCGTAGGACTAGATTTCGATGGACTGATCGGCGACTTGCGCAGTTATCAAAAAGGTGGAGTGCAGTATGAGGCGTGGCTTGATGCTATCGGAGTCAGGCCTAGTGCATCGGAGCGAAAGCCCATGATAAAAGATAGGGTTGTGCGTACCGCATTTGAAGAGGCTCATCTAGACCCCAAAAGCCCTATCTATTTGAAACCCGTCCCTGGTGCAATAGAGCACATTCACACTTTACTCGGACTCAGCTTCGCACTCCCTGTGGTGACCGCACGAACAGAAGAAGGCGCATCACTCGCTTCATTTTGGTTGATTCAAAACGGGCTCGCACTCCCATTTCACTCAACTCAGAAAGATGGCACCAAGCGTGTTGTACTTTTACGACTGGGGGCAATTGCGCATGTGGATGACACGCAGAGTGTGCTTATGGACCTCGGGCATCACATACAACACCGCTTCCTCTTTTCCCATGGATATTATTCTGGGCCCATCAATCCGAGCCTCCATTTCGCCTCATCGTGGAGTGAGCTTACGTCAGCACTTCGGGAGCTTCGCGAAGCAAATTCTTTTTAATGAACCGCCTTGGGGCGGTTTTTTTGTTCCCCTCTCTGGGGTTAGCGCATTGTGCTATAATCCATACATGCCGTACAAAAAAAGAGAGGATCTTTATGCGGCACAGAAAAAACATCGCATAAAAGTGCGACAAGAACTTTTTCTTTTTCTTTCGACAAAACAGTGTCGTGATTGTGGCGAAAAAGACCCAATTGTCCTTGATTTTGACCACAAGGAACCAAGTACAAAATTCAAAACTATCTCACGAATGTTGTCTGGACATTACTCATGGAAGTCAGTATTAGACGAAATCAAGAAATGTGATGTAAGATGTGCAAATTGTCATCGCAGGCGTTCGTATTTTCAATTTGCGAGACTCGGCATAAAGTCCCCGTAGTTTAATGGATAAAACAGAAGCCTTCTAAGCTTCGGATCGTGGTTCGATTCCACGCGGGGGCACCACTAAAAATAATTAAGACGTCATCCGTGCTATGCTGCGCTCAGCGTGGAACGAAATGGGTCGGGAAAACACCTGTTTCTCCGTAGTGAGCACAACGATTTATGGGAGCATCGGAGGCCGTGTGCTCCTGAAGCGGAGTGGGCCGAAGAGCTTAATGGTAGAGCATCCTATCCATGACCAATAGGTGAAGGCGGTACGGGAGAAATTGCATATATTTGAAAAATGTTCTATTGTTTTGAGACGCACAAAAATCTTACGATTTACTGGGGCGATTAGCTCAGTTGGTAGAGCAGCGCTTTTACACAGCGAAGGTCAGAGGTTCGAATCCTCTATCGCCCACAGAAATAAAAACCCACTTTATTAGTGGGTTTTTTATTCTGTGGGCGATAGGACACGACTGCTCGTGTCCGTAGAGGATTCGAAAAGCTTGGTGATGTTTCGTCCACGAAACCACCAAGGTGTACTGCGCTTGTAAAGCGAGAATCCCCTATCGCCCACAACCACAAAATCCGCTTCTTGGCGGTTTTTGCTTGAGAGCGAGGAAAACAAACTTTTTTGCTTTTACTACATGAAGGCACAAAAAATCCAATCGGGGTACTGACCCTGTAAGGGTCGAACTTCCTAGCGAATGCGAGTGGTATTAAAAAGCGTCTATTGGCGCTTTTTTGTATCTAAGGGGTAGTCCCCGTGGGGGTCGTAGTGGTTGAGGGATTTGTGGTTATCACAGAAGTTGTCGTACTTCCACCTACTTCAATTACACCCCTCGGGATGGCGAGATTAACCGTGCTTGCATCAACTCCCGTATTCTTTGAAAAGGACGGTGCGTCAGGTCGCGTGACCAACAATTCTTGGTAGGCGCGTTTCTTTTTTGTGTAGTGATTGGTGAGTGCGCGTATCTCGTCGACGGATAGTGCTGTATCAGTACTTTTCTTTGTCATCATGGGTGTTGTTGCCGTAGATGCCCATTGGTAGGAGAAATATGCCATTGCGCCAATGATGGCACTCGCGACGAATGTGACGCAGAGGAGTGCTCTCCAAAGCGTGTCGGGCTTGATGCCCCCCGTCACGAGTGCATAGAGCGCAGAGCGCACAGAAATGACGATGGCAGGGAGAGGTGATTTTTCCATAATTATTTGTTTGTCCTGAGACTATTTAAGTTGATACTCACGCTCCCCATCCATTTCTTGTCGGTCTGTGCATTGCGTATATCGAAACGCGTGATGATGAGGTTGGATGGATATTCCTCCAAGAGGCGGATAAAGTGAAATACTTCATTCCATGTACCTTTCATCGAAAAGGAGCCACGGAAGCCTGGGGGTTCATCTGTTCCTAGTGTAAACGAAGCGGTCTCAACAAGTGCCCGCGACGTACTCGTGCCCAAACTCTCTATCTCAGACACAAAAGCCAATTGCCCCTCCTCGCTCGGATCGTACAGAAAGGCTGAGAGCTCGGAGTGCTCTTTGGTAACGTTGGAAAGTGAGCGCTGGAGAGCGATCAATTTTTTGCCTTTGTCGTTTTCTTCTACTAATTGCTTGCGTAGTTCTATCTCCTCATTCTTCTTTTCTTGCATCGAGGTGTAGCCAAACCATAGCGCGGCGCCAGTGAGGACATCGAGGATGAGCAATATGGCAATTATCCGTAAGGCACTTTTCATATTATTTCATGACAATGGTTATAAGGAAATCAATATCGGCCTGTTTACTGATACCACTTCCATCTTTTACGTCAGCGATATCGGGATCTGCGCGCAACGTACGCCTGAACAACAGTAGGTCTTCGCGTGTCGTGGACACGCCAGAAATCTGCAGTCCGACAGAATCTTTTGTGCGAGAATACGCAAATGAACTCAGCTCGATTCCGCGAGGCTTGCTGGCAATAATGCGGGAGATGAGGGCAGATGGAAGTATCTGGTTTTTACCCGTGCTCGGCGCCAAGAGCGCGATCTCTTTTTTTATTGTGGCGAGCTGGATTGAAGTCTCTTCGTTTACCGCAGGAGAAAGTTTCTTTTTTTGTTCAAGTTCTGCCGTGAGTGCGCTCGTGCTCATACTAATGACGTAGTAGGAGGGGAGGTAGAAAATAACTGCAAGTACTTCGACAGCCAAGACCGCACCGAGAGCGAGCACGCCAAGGCGCATGTTGTAGATACGGGAGAGGTTCTTTTTTGTGTGTGGGGGTAGGAGGTTGATCATGTTATTCAGGAAAAACATTACGCAGCGCGAGCCCAATCGCTGCGGTGTAGCCATGTGATTGGTGCATAGTGAGTGGTGGGATATATTTTTCAAATGACGCAACATTCACCCATGGATTCGCAATGACCACTTTGACGTCGAGTCCAACCACCAAGTATTCAGAAATACCACGCAAGTTTGCGCCACCTCCGGTGACATACACACACTCGATGTTGCCTCCTACTTTCTCTCCGTGATGCGTTTGCCAGTATGAGTAATGTCGCATGAATCGCGTGCGGAGGTCTGATACCACGGGGAGCATCGCATCGTATACTTCTTGTGATTGCTCGGATCCAACGAGCCCGTGCTTGATTTTGAGCGCCTCGGCCTCTTCGTAGGTGACACCCATAATCTTTTCTATCGACTGGGTGATATTGTGTCCACCAATATCGAGCGATGCAGAAAACTGCACGACGCCGTTTGCGGTCACGAAAATATCTGTAATCATCTTACCGATGTCGATGACGAGAAATGTGCCATTGTCCCCTCTTGGCACAATGGCGCGTGCCATTGCTTGGGACTCAAATTCGAATGCTTTCGGTGTGATGCCGGTGCTTGAAAATATATCAAGATATTCTTCGACGACGGCTTGCGGGAGAGCAGAGACGACCACATCCATGGTCTCTTTGTGTCGGCCTCCATTTTCACCAACCACAACAAAATCAAAAAGAGCATCAGGCGCCGAGATGGGAACGTATTCTTCGAGGTGGAGCTCTATAACGCCACGGACCTCGTCGGTAGAAACACGTGGAATACGGATATTGGCGAGATATGCTTGCTCCTCAGGAAGTGAGATATTGGCGAATGAGAGCTTGTGCTCACGGGCGAGATTGGAGATTGCACCTTGGAGCTTCTTCTTGTCGCGAACATGGCCCTCAGAAATAATTCCCAGAGGAAAATTGCGTGTGGCATAGCGCGTCACCTCGAGTTGTCCGTTGCTTTGTACCTCCAGCTCCATAAAACGGAGTGCATCGGCAGAAATATCAAAACCGACTGCGGGCATGGCGAGGAATTTGGGTGCGGAAAAGAATGACATCACTTATATTATACGCAAAATATGGCGTACTGCCAAAGGATAGGGTGGAAAGCGAGGCTTCGGGTCTTTGCGATCGACTATTAGCGTAGTTGTGCCCCCCGTGGAACTTCTTTGTCAGGATGCAGGAGCACTGCGCCACCACCCTCAAGTCCGACCGCAAGTATCATGCCGTGACTTTCGAGTCCGCGCATGGTGCGTGGTGCAAGATTCGTGACA
>JAYSZV010000234.1:0-3123 GCA_043737875.1 Candidatus Lloydbacteria bacterium | reverse complement strand
ACGATTTTGCGCATGACTAAGGATGGCCATGACGGTCGACGAATCGAGTGAGACTTCGTATCCCTTCCGTTTACTCCGCGTTGCTGCGTCGCGCATTGCACGGAGCGACTCATTAGGCACTCCCGCAAGGAGTGCTTCGTCAGAAATATATTTTTTCCAACATTTCGTTGCGTCCATCAGGTTATTGCTGAATCGCGTCGACAAACGAGATTGTTTCAAGTTGAGTGACTTTAATTTGCGCTTATCGGAAGCAGAAAGGGCGATACCCGAAAGTTCAAAATCACGAATGGTGTCATCAATGATTTTCTTTTGCTCTTCTGTGAGTGTCGGGTACTCATCGCCCGCACGATAGCGCGTATGCGCCAAGTAGAGCCCTTTATGGGTCATGATATCGCTCGTAAAAGCCGTCATGAGTGTGGTTGCCTTGTCGTTTACCTTTTTCACCTCCTCAGTTTGCATAGCAAGATTGAGGTGAGAAAGCGGACCTGCGACACGAGACATGCACTCATTGAACTCTTCTTCAGCCAGTACAAGCGACTGAAATGTGTGTGATTCCTGCTTGGCCATTTCATCCGCGCGCGCCCTTCCTTGTGCACAAAGCCCCTCAAGTATCAAAAGGATTTCCTTGGGGTCGAATGTATTGAAGTCAGGGAGCGTCAGGAATAATTTCTGGTTATTCGGGCTTGGATGTACGGTAGTAGTGTATTTCATGATTTCCTTTACGATATAACAACGAACGGTGTCCGCTTCCTATGCTATCGTTATTTCAAGTGAAGTCAATTAATTGCCTTCTTCGCCTTCTTTGATGGTGACCCCCTTCACTACTCTTGGATAAATCTCCAAAAGCGCAAAGAAGAATGCAAGCACAATCGGGCCAGCAAGAAAACCTACTGGACCAAAGTACACGAGCCCACCAAACACGGAGAGGAGAATGAGGAATGGGTGCACGTCCATACCTTTCTTCATCACATAAGGATTGAGCACATTATCGATCAGCCCCACACATACGAGACCCCAGACAATGAGCCCTATTCCCGCCCCAGGATTTCCCGTGAAAATAAGCCATGCGCCTGCAGGCATGGTGATAATTCCTGTTCCGATGAGAGGGATGAGTGCCGCGATGGTGGCGATGACACCCCACAACACGGGATTGGGAATTCCAAAAATCGCAAACCCGAGCCCAACCATCAGCCCCTGCACCGTGGCAGTGGTGAGTGCACCTTTCACGACGGATGATACTGCCATCTCCAGTTTCGCAAGAATGCTTTCATCATATGCGTCAGGAAGTGGACTCCACTTGAGTGCAAATGCGCGCAGTTTATTGCCATCACGATAGAGGAAGAACATTGCGACAACAACAATAAACATCTGGAAGATAAAGGAGAGTATTCCTGAGAAAAAAGTATTCAAGTGTGATGCGACCCAACGGAGTGCGGTTTCAAGATAGACGTACACATTGGCTTGTATCTCAAATGTGGGAACGAGGTTTTGAATATACTTCTCAAGGAGTGCAATCGTGCGGTCAACCAAAGCGAAGGCATTGTTCCCTTGTGAAAGTGTTCCATATATAGACAAGACTTCTTGGAACATGAGTATTCCAAAGAAAACGAGTGGGATGAGAATGAGACAGAGTACAACGAGTACGGTCCCGAGTGCTGCACCGCTCTGGCTCCCTTTCGTCCACGCCAACATCTTGCGGTGGATAGGAGAGAAAAGTATCGCGAACACACCCGCCAAAAAGAGTGGGGTGAGGTACGGACTCATTATCGTGAACGCCAATAATCCCACCGTGCCAAAAAGGATCCAAAAGAATACGAGCTCGCCCATTTGTGGTTTGATCGTCATATGTATGCCAGTATAGCGAATGTTTATGAAGGTTAAAAGTTATTCTGAAGAAGTTTTCTCCTGCTTCAGTTTTTTGAGGTGGCTTATCAGTAGTGTCGTCACTACGGCGACCAAGAGGACCAGTACCCCGTTGATTATTCCACTATTCCGTTCGGTGAACGGCACAACAGGGGCAGGTTTGGCCACATAGAGTGAATTTACTGCCGTCTCCCCAAGTGTCGCTTCGGGAAGTTGCACCCCCTCGATATACGCGAAGAAGCGAGCAAGGTCATATTGCGGTGCCGTGGCCTTCTTGTTCCCATAATAGAGTGTATAGTTGACGCCCTGCTTCGCCTCAAACACGAGCGTGCGCGCGACACCGCGCAAGACTACCGACTCGGCAAAACGGATTGGCTGGTCATCATTATTAAAGATGATGACACGCAGGAAGCGTGTTTGGCTTTCAACATAATTTAAAGAGAGTTCAGTGCCTGTAAACAAAGGTGTCTTCAGTGAGAAGACATAACCCTGACCCAAGAATTCCCATTTCGAACCATCGTTACTCCCCTCCACTACGGTGCGACGATTAAAATTCTTCGTTTCGTTGGTGCGCAACAAGAGTCGATGCGTTGATACGCCCGTTGCACCAAGATCTACAGTAATCTCGGTTGTACGTTCTTTCGTATTTTCAACAATAGATGCGCGCTCGGTAAACGCATTTAATTTCGCGTCGCGCGTGAGTATGCGCGAGACCTCACCTCCGCTTACGAGGACCTCGCCACCCTCCCCCTCTCCAATGACCACTCGCAGATAGCGCGATGTATTCTCAGGATAATAAACATCGCTTTTTCCCGCATCGAAGCCGAGTGCTCTGTCGTAAAAGTTGTAAATAACACTGTTCTTGCTCAGCAGTCGCCAACCATCACTTGAATGTGTGAGTCGGCCATCTGCAGCATAGACGGACACGGGTCGTTTAAAGTTTTTGCTATTGGTCAGGATGCGGAGATGGTCGTGCACTGCGTTGCTCGCACCAAGGTCGAGCATAAACATCGTTTCCCCCGCTTGCGTGGACACATCCGTGAGTGTACTTTTGACGAATTCATTAGCGAGTTCCTGATTTTCGACGACAAGTTGGTAGGGCGTCTCCCCGTCACCCACGACGCGCAAATCGGCAAGCGATGTCTGGGATGCACTCAAAACCGTGCGATCAACATCGACCCGCACATAGCTCATGCCACTCTGTTGCGTGGGGAGAATGATGGGGCGCATAAATTGCCACTCTGTTGGAGTGAAACGTGC
>JAYSZV010000233.1:0-3129 GCA_043737875.1 Candidatus Lloydbacteria bacterium | reverse complement strand
TTCGGGAAATGTTGCGCAAGGTGTGGCAGAGAAGGCAATCATGAGTGGGGCCAAGGTGGTGACACTTTCTGATTCAAGTGGACATATTTTTGATAAAGAAGGTCTAACAGAAGAGAAACTCGATTTCCTGAAAGAACTCAAGAACGTTAAACGAGGAAGAATAAGCGAGTATGCAGAAAAATTTCACGCAGAGTTTGTCCCCAACAAGAATCCTTGGACGAGAAAAATGGACGTTGCATTTCCTTCCGCAACCCAAAATGAACTCGACGCGGAGGATGCAAAGGCACTTATTGCGGGGGGTGTCATCGCTGTTGTCGAGGGCGCAAACATGCCCACCACACCCTCCGCGGTAGCGCTTTTTGCTGAGAAAAAAATACTATTTTCTCCTGGGAAAGCATCGAATGCGGGCGGTGTCGCGACATCAGGGCTTGAAATGACGCAGAACAGCATGCGCGTGACATGGACGGAAGACGAAGTAGACCGTCGACTCAAGGAGATAATGCGGAGTATCCACGCGACAAGTGTGCAATACGGAAAAAGCGAAGGTGGATATGTGGACTATGTGAAGGGGGCAAATATTGGTGGGTTCAAACGCGTTGCAGATGCCATGATTGCGCAGGGGATAGTATAAATTATTTTTTGCGTAGAAAGAATCGCGTTTGCCAATATGGAATACTACTGCAATAATACAATTCTATGACCGATAATATATCCCATGTAGAGCCTGTCGTCCTCGAAGCATCACTGGGTGCAGACAACATCATTTATGTGACTGCATCTGGGCGGTTTACAAATCAGCACTATGAACTCTTTATGTCGTGGGTCAATCATCTGCAGTCACTTATTGTGACGCAGGGTGCCACGGAGACAACCGTTCCTATCTGTGCAGATGTATCAGGCGTCACGCATTTTGAGACAAAAATTGTTAGGGCTTTGCGGGATATGATGAATGACAATAAAAAGTACGGACTTAAGACCGCCATCGTTGGCGCAAACAACATGATGCAAATGCTCCTCGATGCGATTGTGGCACTAACTGGCCGCACCAACATCAGACAATTCCCCGTACAAAAGGAAGCCCTCGATTGGTTGCAGAGTGCAAAAAGCGATTAAGAATAAGTAGGTGGCCTTCGTTTTGGTCTACACAGCTATGCGTGTATTTTTTTCTCCAAGTGTGTATACTGTATTGAAGTTACTTTATTTATATGAATGCTCGTCCACTGCATTTCTTGCTCTTATTACTCTCCATTGTCGTCTTGCCGACCACGTTGTCCGCGCACGAGGCTATTATGGTGGCAGACGAAGCAGGAGAAATCGTGGTGACGAATCCTGAAGTGGGGCGAGTGTACCTTGGGGAACTCTCCGACGGGGCTTCCGCATCGTATCGCATTACGGCTGATGCGCCATGGGATCTGTATCTCAGTCTTTTGGTCCCAAGGCGCAGTAACCCTCTAGGCAAATACGATGCCATGGTCTATGACGTTGGGCGAGAACGCATGGTGGCGGTCCTCGAGCGTGGCGATGGAGCATGGTACCCCTACTACGAATTATTTGGTGCAGATAGGTACTTTCGCGGACCAATGCTCCTGAAACAAATGCCTGAGGGGGAGTTTCGCATCATCGTTACTGGTCCACAAAATATTGGTCGATATGCGCTCGTCATTGGAGAAGAAGAAGTATTGTCTTTAGGTCAAATTTTCGTCTCTATCAGCAAAATGGCTGGAATAAAAAAAGATTTTTTTGATGTTTCACCCGCCATGCTACTGCTCAGCCCTTTGGCACTTTCTTATTTATTGCTCCTACTTTCTTTGGGTGCTCTTATAGGTCGCGCGGGACGATTTGGTGCGAGTTTTTTCAAAATAAAAGATAGTACGCGTCGTGATAAAAATAATATTAATCGGCGTGGTGCATGGATACGATATTTTTTGGGATTTCTCACGTTACTGGTTGGTATATTTACCACTTGGAACCCCGTACTTTTCGTCGTCTCGGGATTTCTTTTTTACGAGAGTTTTGCAAGTTGGTGTGGCATCATGGCAATTGTGGGAAAACGAAAATAAGAAGCACAGACCGTAATTTCTATGTTACGCTAATGTGGTGAAAAATTTTTTTCCATGGATTATTGTGACTTCGCTCATTTTCCTTTTTGCCCAATTCTTCACCTTGAGCTACATTGCGGTCAGCGCACAGCTTGAGGCCAATCAAAAATCTCCAACTTCCTCCTCTACAGCAGATGCGACTTCAACAAAACTCGACTATTTACCCCTCATACGCGTCATCGATGGTGACACCATTGATGTATTCGAGGGGGGTGAGGTGGTGCGCGTGCGCCTCATTGGTGTGGATACCCCTGAAGTTGTTGATCCGCGAAAGCCCGTGCAGTGCTTTGGGGAGGAGGCAAGCGCCAAGACAAGAGAGATTCTCGCCTTGGGCGTGGTGCGACTTGTTTCTGATAGCACACAGGGTGTATACGATAAGTATCAGCGACGGCTCGCATACGTGTTCACACCCGATGGTACCCACCTCAATCACGCACTCATTAGAGAAGGGTATGCGCACGAATATACCTATCGCACCCCCTATGAGTACCAAGTTGATTTCAAACGAGCAGAACGAGAGGCGCGTGAAGCGAAGCGAGGGCTTTGGGCAGACGGTGTCTGTGCCCTAAATTGACGCACGTGCAAATCGGACTACAATGAGAGAAGTTGTTCAATTCTATGAGGAGATGGCATGACTTTGTCGATACAAAAAATCGGATCTCATCCAATTTGGCACATTCTGGCAGAAGGTCGCTATGAATTAGCGATGGCATTCTTGCGCATGCAGGAGTGGTATGAATCACCAAATTCAGAATTTCGCCACCATGTTTTTACGCTTGATGCGTACATGAACTGGTACGTACGTGAATACGGTAAGGGTACTGCTTCGTTTACGTATGCTGATGATTGGGGTGGTTTCAATATCCCGAGCGTCGCCGTTGAGGTTGTGATGCGTGACTTCTCGCCACATAGCGTTCATGAAAAAGAGTTATTTCGACTCTTGATGGAATCAGACGCACTCAAGGAGCCAAAGTTTTACCTCATCGGTACTCGTGTGGGGCAGACCGATTTCCTGAATCATGAATTGTGC